>NZ_JAZNIB010000242.1:0-3797 GCF_045577275.1 Methanobrevibacter sp. | reverse complement strand
CTTGAAAGGTATGAAAGGGAATTGATTGACATCTTAAGGACATATGAATTGAATGGCAGAATCAGCTTTTCATATATGGAGGATTGCCTTAGAGAGGAAAACCAAGCAAGGGCTTACCAAGACAGATACAACAACTGGTGTCAGAACTTCAAGGATGACTATTTGCCAGATGAGATATTCAGCCAATACTTTGATGAAAAAGGGTCTGACTATATGATGTTCTTTGGTATAGGTGCAATTGTTCTGGCCATTATTGTTGGAGCTCTTTCTCTTTTCGTGCATTTCAGAGGATCCTTCATAACCACATTGGTTGCAATATTCTTTGCAATTGTAGGTGGAGCATGTCTTTTCCTGCCATCTGGAATTGGAGGAAAATACACCTTGAAAGGAAAGCTTTACACTGAAAGATGGGAAAAGTTCAAAAAGTATCTTAAGGATTATTCCTTGATAAAGGAGCATCCTCCTGAATCAATTGCAATTTGGAACAAGTATTTGGTCTATGCAACAGCTCTTGGAGTGGCGGATCAAGTCTATAAGGCTATGAAGATGCATGTTTATGGTGGATTGAATGATCCTAACTATACAACAAATGATTTGTTCATGTTCTATTATCTTGGTGGACACAATCATATAAACAGTTCATTTTCAACTGCATCATCTACTATCTCAGCTGCTAACAATGACTCCATTGGAGGAATCGGAGGCGGTTCCGGTGGTGGAGGTGGTGGTGCCTTTTAACCCCCGCTTTTCCAGGCCTTCGGCCTGCAAAACCGGGACCAAAACTTTTTTCATTTTTATGAGTAAATAATCTTTTTTCTATTTTTTTTATTTTAATTTTCTTTTTATTCATTCCTATTTTTTCTAAAGAGTATTACTTTTTTTCAAATTTTATTATTACTTTCACTTAATTATTTATTAATTAAATAATACTCTTTATAAAGAGTATTACTAATTTAAGCTAATTTTAGGCCTTAGTATTAAGAAAAACTTTATATGATTATTACTACTATATATTAAATAAGCATGATATTACTTTTTGGTAAATTTGTATTATTTATAAAATATTATCGCTGTGTTACCTTATAAAGTTAGAAACGAATATGATTTGCCGAAGTATATTGTGTCTAAAAGTTAATAAGTAGCATATACTTATTTTCTCTCCTTAATGCATTTTAGTAAAGATTATAATGATTTGTAGTTTCATGAAAGTTTATTTAAATCTTAAAAATCACTACAATCCAAATATTATTTAAAAATTCTAAATCACAAAACATTATATTATAGCAATCTCTTCTACAAATTGTTATAATCTTTCATACTAATTCTCTTTTTTAAAACTTTTTTCAGTGAATTAAACTATTTTAAGTTATTTTTAACTATAATTAGGCTATTTTTAAATTGTAAAATTATATAAAAATTTATATTCAATCTTGATTATAACTAATAATATCAATTAAATAGGTTATTTTAATGGGTATTGTAAATAAATTAGGATTGGAAAAATCAGTCATTCTGCTTGCTGCAGTGGTTTCATTTGTTACAGCATTTATAGCTAACATATCAGTTGCATTGCCTCTTATTGCTCGTGAATTGGCTATGAGCAATATTATGCAGAATTGGGTTGCAACAATATTTTTGCTTGCAATTGCAGCTCTATCAATACCATTAGGAAAATTAACAGGTAAATATGGCCTAAAGAAATCATTATTGATAGGAATCATTGTGACAATTATAGGATGTGTCCTTTCCTGCTTTTCGAATACAAGCTATCTATTGCTCTTTTCTAGAGTCATACAAGGTATAGGGGCAGCATTCATCAATGTTGCATCAATGGCATTGATCGTTTCAGCAGTTCCTCCGGAAACCCGCGGACAGGCATTGGGATTAAACATTGCAGGAGTATATATCGGTTTGTCTTCAGCTCCTGTTATAGGTGGATTTGTAATCTATTACCTCGGTTGGCAGAGCATTTTCTATATAATGCTCATTCCGCTTATCTTTTCATTATACCTATGCCTATCTTTAGATGGCGAATGGTCCATGTATGAAGGTTCAATAGATAAGTTGGGATCTATTGTGTATATCATAGGAATCCTATTGTTCATTTATGGATTTACAGTCATCAATACAATCTTAGGTGTGATATTCCTGATAGTCGGTTTCTTGCTCCTTATTCTCTTTGCTTATATTGAATTGAGGCTTGACAATCCTGTATTTGAAGTGAGACTCTTTAAGAATATAAGGTTCTCCTCTTCAAATTTGGCATCCTTGATAAGTTATCTTGCAACCTTTGTAATCACATACATAGTGACCTATCATTTTCAATACATTATGGGTCTTGACTCCCAAACATCAGGATTGCTTCTTATTGTAACTCCTCTTATGATGGCAATCATTGCACCTATTTCAGGAAGGATTTCAGATAAGATAGACCCTCAGAAGCTTGCAGCAATTGGTATGGGATTTGTTACAGTAGCGATTTTGATCTTATGCTTCCTGGATGAATCCACTCCATTGTACTTAATTGTTGTAGCAATGTTCCTGCAGGGAATCGGTTATGGATTGTTTTCAACTCCAAATACAAATGCAATCATGAGCTCTGTACCTAAAGAGGAGACTCCAACCGCTTCTGCATCACTTGCAGCTGTAAGGGTTATCGGTCAGACATTGAGTATGGGTCTTTTGACAGTTATTTTCGCATTTGTTATGGGAAATGTGCCTATCGTTCCTGAGTATTATCCATTGCTTATCGCAAGTTCAAAGATTTCATGCATTATTTCCGCTGTTCTTTGTGTAATAGCAGTCTCTGCCTCCCTTGTTGGATTGAAGTCTGATGTTGAATATACAACTTAATCTTTCCATTCTCTTTCTCTTTTTTTTAATATTTTTTCATGTATGGTTAAAAATAGCAAACCTTTATAAGCAATCATGTTTATAGTATTGTTCCGGTGATATCATGAGTGAAAAAAGTTTTGGTTTAATTCAACAGGAACAAGACAGAGAGCTCCCTGATTATGGCATTGGCCCAATTGTGGCTGCATACTTCTTGGGATATCTCAAATCAGAAAAAGGGGACAAAATAGCAGATGAAGATGTTGAAAAACTCTTCATTGGGGCTTGCCTAAGATTAGGCATCGGTCCTGTGGATGATTTGTCCGAATTGTTCCAAGTATTATTTGGCTTAGGTGAAGAAAAAGAAAAAGACAAACCTCTTCGCTACTACGCTTAAATAATCCATTTTTTCTTTTTTTATTCAAATTTATTTTCCTATTTTAGGACTATTCTTATTTTAATGATTCAATCTCTTAACAATATATAACTATCGAGGTAAAAGTCATAAAGATGGTTCTTTTTTGAAAAAGTTAACATGTGATTATCTATTTTATCTATTTCTTTCTCATAATGCTCTTTTGAAAATCCATTTGAATATTTTATTATGAATTCCTTTTCACGATAGGATCCATCATAGGATATGGTTACTGATACTTTTCCTAATCCATTTGGCACTGTCATTTTTTCTATTTCATTTTTAAATACAAAAATATTCCTTTTTTCTTCATCGCTCATTGTTTCGTAAATCTGTGGGGATGGATAGTCTTTTACAAGAGTATTGTCTTCGTTAATAATCTTATACATTTCAGATCTCCTTCAAGGGAATTTCAATACTTACATAAAACTAATTATTCTTTTAAAAAAGATAATATATAAGTTTATCGATTTTAAAATTAAATATTATTAGTTTAAATTAATTTTAAAGACTAATTAGGATATTTTATTAGATATGGTAAACTATAAAT
>NZ_JAZNIB010000241.1:0-2291 GCF_045577275.1 Methanobrevibacter sp. | reverse complement strand
AAAAAATAATAGTGAAGAATTATTCTTCACTTTCAGCTTCTCTTAACTCTTTCATTTCAGCAATGGCTCTTTTTGCCTCAGATAAAATATGGCCTTCATCCACGGTTAATAATTTTCTATTTTCCATAAGAATCTTACCATTACAGATAGTGGTATCAACATTAGATCCATTTGCTGAGTATACAATATTTGATGAAATTGCATTGCTCATTGGAGTCATGTTAGGGTGATTGGTGTCAACAAGAATAAGATCCGCTTTCTTGCCAACTTCAATTGAACCTGCATCAATGCCTAATGCATTTGCACCATTGTATGTTGCCATATTGAAAACTTCATCTGCAGTAGCTAATTTAGGATTGAGTGTGGAAACCTTTTGAAGAAGTGCTGCAAATTTCATCTCATCGAACATGTCAAGATTATTGTTGCTTGATGCACCATCAGTACCTAATCCAACACATACACCTTGACTCATTAGTTCACCTATAGGTGATGCACCTGAAGCAAGTTTCATGTTACTGCATGGGTTGTGTGAAACCTTGACATCATACTTTTTGATCAAATCTATCTCATTTTGGTCTAACCATACACCGTGAGCAGCAACAATATCACTGCCTAATATGCCCAAGTCATCTAAATACTCAAACGGTCTTTTATTTTGATGGTTCTCCTTACAGTCATTAATTTCCTTCATGGTTTCATTCATATGAATGTGGATACCAACTTGGTACTTATCCGCTTCCTTTCTGACCCTCTCGAGAAGCTCACTTGAAGTGGTATAAATTGAGTGTGGACCGAACATTGTAGTGATTCTTCCATCAGCAGTATTGTTGTGATTTTTTATTAAAGATATGTTTTCCTTGAATTCATTTTCACGTTTTTCCTCAATGCCGAAATCGATCATACCATATGACAAGACTGCCCTCATACCAATTTCTTCAACTGCCTGTGCGACACCATCCATATAGAAGTACATATCTGAAAATGTTGTGGTACCACTCTTGATCATTTCAGCTGCACCAAGAAGTGCACCAATGTAGCAGTACTCCCTATTGAGGTGTGCTTCCATAGGCCAGATGTGGTCATTCAACCAAGTGTCCAATTCCAAATCATCAGCAATGCCTCTAAGAAGTGACATTGAAATGTGAGTGTGAGTGTTGACAAGTCCTGGCATCAATATCTTATCACTTGCATCAATTACCTTTTCCGCATTTGAATCATCGATTGTCTCGTTGATTTCTGCAATCTTATCTTCAACAATTAAAACATCACTGATTTTTTCTTCAGTTTGTCCATTTCCTAATGGATTTAATATAGTAGCATTTTTAATTAATATGTTTTGACTTTCCATTAAAACACCTTAAAGTCTTTATGATTAATTGATAATTTTAAATTCTAATTAAATATCTAATTTTTTTAATATTTATATTATAGATTAGTACTCTTATATGTTTTCATAAAAAGAAGTTTTGAATAATTAAAAATAAAAAAAATAAAAAATTGAGAATTTTAAAAAATAAAAAAAGAAAGAAAAATAATCAAAAGATGATTATTTTATTTCAAAGTTAATTTTGCTGATTTTGACATTGCAGCATACATGTCATTTCCTGCAAATTTGGCAGTGAAGCTGTAAGTTCCTTTCTTGGATAAGCTTACATTGACTTTAGCAAGTCCATTTGAATCTGTTGTTGCAGTATAAGTCTTGCCGTTTACAGTGAATGTAATCTTCTTGCCTTTAACTGCCTTGCCGCTTGCAGACTTGAATGTAGCTGTAATGGTTTTGGTCTTAGCACTTGCCTTGTAGGTTTTAGCTGGAACGGTTAAGCTTCCTTTCTGCTTATTTACAAGAATCTTTGCAACAATGAATGAACCGTTGTACTCATCATCACCAAGGTATGCTACAGCAAAAGTGTATGTTCCTGCATACTTAAGGTTGATTTGAAGTTTTGCAGAACCGTTCTCATCAGTCACCCTATCATAAACATTACCATTGAATCCAATTTGGATAAACTTGTTTGCTAAAGCATTGCCTTCCTTGTCTTTTAATGTAATGAAGAAGAATTTTCCTATCCTTCCATCTGTATCAACATCAACAGCAGTTGTAGTCATGTTCTGATAAATGATTTGAGTTTCCTTTCTTGAAACAGAGAAATTGGAATTGAATGAAGCATCATTATACTCCTCGTCATTTTCCAAATAGACACTGAGATTATAGATTCCAGAAGTCAAATCAGTCAAGTCAACAATTCCATCATCATTGGTTTCGGCATATAATGCCTCTTCATTGCCTCTAT
>NZ_JAZNIB010000240.1:0-7132 GCF_045577275.1 Methanobrevibacter sp. | reverse complement strand
AGTACCTATCATTGTGAAATTTGCATCTGGTAGAGTTGAACAGGATGTAAAGATTGCAGCTAAGGCAGGTGCAGACATAATTGTAGTTGACGGTATGCAAGGAGGAACTGGTGCTGGACCTGAAGTGGTTACAGAACATGCAGGTATTCCTACAATAGAAGCTATTGTAAAGGCTGATGATGCTCTTAAGGACATTAATTTAAGAAGTGAAGTAAGTCTCGTAGCTGCAGGAGGAATAAGATCAGGTGCAGATGTGGCAAAAGCAATCGCTTTAGGTGCAGATGCTGTCTATATCGCTACATCTGCACTCATTTCAATAGGATGTAAGGTTTGCCAATCCTGTTCTGAAGGTATTTGCCCTAAAGGAATTGCAACACAGGATAGGATGCTTAGAAGAAGACTGGATCCTATAAGAAAAGGTCAGCAAGTGGCAAACTATATAGAAGCAATGACTCAGGAAGTAACCTCATTGACTCAACAGGCAGGAAACACCGACATTGAAAATCTTGAACGTCAAGACTTGGTTGCCTTGACTATGGAAGCTTCACAATTAACAGGAGTGCCAATGGTGAGAAATTAAATAAGATTAGGAGATATTATTATGGCTGCATTCGAAAGAGTAAAATCAGGGATTCCAGGGCTTGATGAAGCTTTAGACAATATTCGTTTGGGAGATAATGTAGTTTGGAATGTTACAAATCTAAATGAGTTCTCTTACTTTGTCGATCCTTATGTCAAACAGGCGAAGGAGGACAATAGAAACTTGATATACATCAGGTTTGCTAATCATCATCCATTGATTGAAATGACAGATGAGGACTTCAAGCTGCTTGAAGTCGAGGAGAATAATCCTGAAACTGAATTTTGCATGATTGAACGTGATGGAATCAAGATTTATAAGGTCAATCCATACAATCAGTTTGAAACCTTTACATTGGAAGTTCACAGAATCATTGAAAAGGAAGGATTCGATGCATTCTATGTATTTGACTGCTTAAGTGACCTCCAAGCGGTTTGGTCTACAGATTTGATGATGGGTAATTTCTTTAAGGTTACCTGCCCATTCCTATTCCAATTGGATACTGTGGCGTATTTCCCAATCATTAGAGGAAGGCATTCATTTGATGCAATAGCTAAAATTCGTGAAACCACACAGCTATTCCTGAATGTACACTCCAATTCTCCTGAAGAGGTTTATGTTTCTCCACTTAAGGTATGGAACAGATATTCCCAGACCATGTTTTTAGGACATAAGTTCAACCCAAGAACAGGTTTTGTCAAGGTTTTGCAGGATGGTCAGGAAGTAAGCAAGTATTATAAGACCATCAATGATTCTGATAAGCATCAAGGCGGACAGATCTTGGACAGTTGGGAAAGATACATGCTTCAGGTTAGAATGAAGTATGAGGAAGGTCAGAATATCGATGATGAGTGTGACAAGATTTGTGAGCTGATGATGACAAAAGACGAGAAGATGCTTTCAAAAATAAAGGAGTACTTTACTTTTGAGGATTATATCACAATTTATGACCGCCGTGTAGGAAGTGGATCTGTAGGTGGTAAGTCCTGCGGTATGCTTCTTGCAAGAAAGATAATCGAAAAGGAGCGTCCTGACATATATAGAAATCTTGAACCGGATGATTCCTTTTACATTGGATCAGATTTATTTTATACATACATTGTTTCTAATGACTTATGGGACCTTCGTGTAAAGCAAAGGACTCCTGAAGGTTACTATAAATATGGAAAAGAGTTGGAAGAAGCTCTCAAAAAAGGTACTTTTTCCGAGGAAATCAAAAAGGGTTTCATACAGATATTGGATTATTTCGGTCAAAACCCTATCATTGTAAGGTCAAGCAGTTTCCTTGAAGACGGTTATGGAAATGCATTTGCAGGAAAATACGAATCAGTCTTCTGTGTAAATAGGGGCAGTCTTGAAGAGCGTCTGGCAGCCTTTGAAGAGGCGGTAAAAGTGGTATATTCAAGTACCATGAACATTTCCGCTTTGGAATATAGGAAAATAAACGATTTGGATGATACTGATGAGCAGATGGCTCTTTTAGTACAGAGAGTTTCAGGTTCCTATTATGGAGATTATTTCTTCCCAACAGCTGCAGGTGTAGGATTTTCATACAGCCCATATTCTCCACTGCCTGATATGGACAACAGCAAAGGAATGCTACGTCTTGTAATGGGTCTTGGTACAAAGGCAGTTGACAGGACTAAAAAGGATTATCCTAGAATAATCAATCTTGACAAGCCTGAAGTTACTATGGTTAAGGACATTAGGGAAAAGCACAGATATTCCCAACATTATCTTGATGTGATTGATTTGAAGGACATCAGCTTGCATGACATTCCTGTCGGTGAAGGTTTGGATGTTATTCCAAGATATGCAAAGAGGGTTCTGGTTGAACATGACCGTGAAGCTGAAAGAATGTTCCGTGACAGAGGCGAGCGCCGTGAAATAGTCTTCGTCAATTGTGAGGGACTTGTAAAGAATCAGGATTTCATTGATGAGATGAAGGAAATCATGGATACTTTGGAAACAGCTTATGATTATCCTGTTGACATTGAGTATACAGTCAATGTTGGAGAGGACAATTCATTCAATATTAACCTATTGCAATGCAGACCTCTGCAGGTTTCAATAAACAATGAAGCCATTGAAATGCCTGAGGACAAGAATGTCTTCTTCCATATCAAGGAATCTTCAATGGGTATGTCACGTAAAAGTGAGATAGACACAATCTGTTATGTTGATCCTCATAGCTATTATGAATATCCATATGCTCAGAAAAGTTCAATATCTCGTGTAATCAATGATGTGAATGCCTACTGCAAGGAAAACGGCAAGACTGCAATTCTAATAGTTCCTGGAAGAATAGGTACATCTTCTCCAGAGTTAGGAATTCCAGTGGTGTTTGCTGATATCAGCTATTTCTCTGCAATTCTAGAGGAATCATACAGTGAAGTGGGATACATGCCAGAATTATCATTTGGAAGCCATATGTTCCAGGACTTGGTTGAAGCGGAAATATACTATGGTGCATTGTTTGAAAATGAGAAGAATTTGGAATTCAATAAGGATATGATCTATGAACATAAAAACATCTTAAAGGACATAAATCCTAATCTAAGCGAGGAGATATATGATATGATTCAGGTCATAGACTTTGGTGATGACAAGGCGGAGTTCTATCATGACATGAATAAGGATGAGACATTGTGCGTTTTCAAATGATTTCACTTAAATTTAAATAAAAACAGTGGAATTCATATAATGTATTAACTGCAAATAAAATTCATATTGAAAAACATTCATTGTTTTTGGGCAGGCGGGAGGGACATATGCCTATTTGCAATAATTCTTTTTTGCACAAAAAGAAATTTGTAAAATAAAACCAAAACATAGGACAAATTTTGGTGTGATTAGTAACTCTATCTGAATTTTTAGAGTTTATTTTTTCAGGTAGGGTTATTTTTCACATTTTTTTTTAATTTATAATTTTTATTTTTTCATTTAGTTGCATCTGTTTTTTTTTAAAATAAGTTAGATTAGATTCAAGTTTTTTATTTTCTATTTAATAAAATAGTTTAGGAATTATATTCTCTCGTATGAATCTCCGTTTACTTTAAAAGCTGGTTTTAGAATCTTAAATGTTTGAATGACATCTACAAAAGACTTTACCGCCACTTGATCCCTATTGTTTTTGGTATAGAGTTCAAGGGAATATAAATTGTTGTCTTTTAAAATGGAATATTGCTCTACTTCCAATCCTTCATTTGTCAAATAAATCATGTCCCAAATTCCATAGTTATCAAAAGTTTCCATTCCAGACTGTTGAATTTCCCATTCTTTTGTTTTTAAATCGGTTTCTACAAGCTCCTTCAATTCTTCAACAGTATTTACCAAACATGGTTGTATGGATATTTTTACAATGGAATTGTTGGTTTTGTTTAATAATACACGGACAGTGAATTCATCTTCATCTTCGCTTTTAAGTTCTTGCCATAAGAATGGATATTCAAAGCTAACGTATCCGTTGTTAAATCCTTTTTTCATTTGCTTTAATGTCTCTTCTGCACTAAGTGTCTTAGGTTGGCCCTTTTCATCATTGCCTAATTCCAATACAAATTTATCCTTGTTTCCTTTAACCATTTAAATCACAATCATTATTTTTTTAATTTTATCTTAACTTTTTATAGTTTTATAATTAAGATTATTTAATAATTGTTATATGAAACTAGTTCATTGAGATTAAAAAATCACTTCCATATTCCAATATATTGTTTTGAATATTCTTAAAATTTTCAAGTTTCTAACTGTTTCCTTAATTTTTTAGAAAGTTTTATATTTTTTGTTTAATATATTTTTATTTATATTCAGTTTCATTTCATTTTTTTATTATTCTATTCAATTTTGATATATTATTTTTAAATTTTATTTGGGGGAATGAGTCTTATGTTTGTTAGGAATTGGGGTAAATCTTTGTTTTGTGTTCTTTTAGTTTGTGTTGTATTCTTGTCCCTGTCTTTTTCTTTTGCTGCTGAGGATATGGATCTTTCTTTAGAGGATAATTATGAGGAAAATGTGGTTTTGTCAGTTTCTAATGAGGAAGTTTATTCAGATTTAAAATGCGCTTCTGATTCCGATGAGAATGTTTTGGAGGATGATGGCGATGAGGGAGATGATGATGCATTTAATGAGGATGATCCATGGGTTGAAAATTTGGAAGAGGATTCTCATGATGAGGAGTTTGAGTTCATTTCAGGATTTGAACCAGGAATAGGCCCTGGGATGAATCCTATGGACAATCGTGCTTCAACAAAGCTGGTTGTAAGCAGCTTCTCCAAATATTATCGAAACGGCACCCAGTTAGTGGGTTACCTGCAGGATGCAAGCAACAACCCATTGGTAGGCAAGACAGTCCAGATTAATATTGCAAATGCCAATTACACACGCACAACCGATGAGAACGGGGGTTTCAGATTGAACATCAACCTTAAGCCTAACAATTACACATCCGCCATCAGTTTTGCAGGAGACTCCAACTACAAGCCATCAAGCAAGACCATAACAGTCAAGGTCTTCACCATGCCCACCAGCATAACCAGCTCCAATCTTATAAAATATTACAGGAATGCCAGCCAATTGGTTGCCCAATTGAAGGATGTTCACGGCAACCCCCTCGTTGGCAAGAACATCACAATAACAATCTTAGGTAATGTTTATCAACGTGCAACCGATGATGACGGTTATATCCATATGAATATAAATATGCATCCTCGCGTCTGCAATGCCACCTTAAACTTCACGGAGAATGGTTATGTGAGTTCCAAGAAGGTTGTCAGCATAACTGTTCTGGAGATGCCGACAAGCATAGTCAGTTCCAATCTTGTGAAATATTATCGCAATGGTTCCTATTGGGTTGCCCGTTTGCTTGACGGCAATGGAAACCCATTGGCCGGGAAAACATTGACTTTCAATATTGACACCCATACATATACCAGAGTCAGCGATGATGACGGGTACTGTTACATGACCATCAATCTGCGCCCAGGCACCTTCACAGGAACAGCCAGCTTCAGCGAACAGTACTACACCAGCAGCAGCAAAACCATTTCAGTAAATGTCTTGAACCCTCCTATCCCTATTGTAAATCTTGATAGTGGCATCTATAATGACAGCAGTCTGCTTGTTAATTTTTCCGCTTACCTTGAGAACGTCACTGTTTTCTGCAGCTTTGACAATGGCAGCACATGGTATGAAGGCTTAGGGGAACTTAGCTTTAATGTTAGTGCAGGAAATTGGTCTGTTCTCTCTTATGTTGGCTTGAACGGACATAATAGTTCAGTCATTTCTAGGAATTTTGTCGTTGATTATAGCGCTCCTTTCGTTTGGGCAAGCAATGGATCAGCAATCTATAATGAATCATTCTATGTTGACTTATATGCTTTAGATGATGTTGATGATAATCCTTTGATTTATTATACTTTAGATGGTTCCCTGCCTGATGAGAATAGTAATCTTTATAACGGCTCAATTTTCATTTCTAATTCTTCAACTGTCACTACTTTACGTTTTATTAGTGTTGATAAATCAGGTCAAAGGGGTGATGTGGTAAATATTTTCTATTTCTTCGGCGATTTGGTGGCTAATTTGAACAATGGTAAAACTTTTTCTTGTATTCAAGATGCAATTGATGATAACGAAACACATGATGGTGATGTAATAGAGGTTAGTGAAGATTTAACAGAGAGCATTATTTTAAATAAAAGTGTTTACTTAAGAGCATGTGATTTTAAAGAGGTGACTTTATCTAATGGTTTGGGAAGTTTCATAATCCTAATGGATAATGTTGTCAATTCAACTATTGAAGGTTTCATTCTCAACAATACCTTTTCAAATAGTGGCTCTATAGTTATAAACAATTCTTCAAATGGTTTAATTTATGATAATACTTTTTTATCATATTCTTTTTCTTCTATTAGCGATTATTATTTTGTTGATGGGGTCATAGAACCTTGTCTTTCATCTGGTAACCTATCTATTGCATATAATAGATTCTATGGGGATACTTTTGCTAATATTTATTTATTAAATGCTAATAATTTCAAATTTGATAGTAACATTATTAATGGCTCTGAAAATATTAATATGGGTTGTTCATATTATTATGGAATTCTTATAAATTCATCAATTAGATCTTTCTTTAAAGATAATGTTGTTGTAGGAGGAAATGTTGGTGTATTTTTAAATGGGGATGAAAATTATTTTTTAAGAAATGTCTTTTTGGAAAATTTTAAAGGAATTTATATCAATGGTAACGGCAATAGTTTTATTTCAAATGATGTAGTGGATAATAGTTATGGTATTTTTTCAGATTTTTCTTATGATTTGACTGTTAATTTTAACCGTATTGTGGATAATGATTTTTTTGGTTTGTATGTTATCAATGGTAATGTAGATGCTTTAAATAATTGGTGGGGGCATAATAATGTAAATTATGATTCAATTGATGAGGTGGATATTTATCTTTCTAACTCTTCAGAGATTTCTTTTGAAGAGTTTATGGTTTTGCGAGTTTATGAATCTGATTATAAAATTGAAGATGGTCAAGTGAATAAT
>NZ_JAZNIB010000239.1:0-2454 GCF_045577275.1 Methanobrevibacter sp. | reverse complement strand
GATCCAAGTGCATTCGGTGTAGTTGAATTGGATGGAGACAATATCATAAATATTGTTGAAAAACCTAAAAAAGGAGAAGCTCCAAGCAATTTAATCAACACAGGAATTTACATCTTCAACAAGGACATCTTTGATAAGATTGACAAGACAGAAGTTTCTCCAAGAGGAGAATATGAAATCACAGATTCTCTATCACTCCAAATAGCTGATGGAAAAGTGGTTAAAGGACATAAGACCACTAAAGAATGGATGGATATTGGAAAACCATGGGAACTTCTTGAAATCAACGAAGAGTTGCTTAATCATATTGAAGGAGAAATCAAAGGAACCGTTGAAGAGGGAGCCACCATTCATGGAGAAGTGTTTTTAGATGAAGGCAGCCTCATCCGTTCCGGAGTTTATATCAAAGGCCCTGTATACATTGGTAAAAACTGTGATATCGGACCTAACTCATATATTAGAGGAAACTCCTACTTTGGAGACAATGTCCACATCGGTAATGCTGTAGAGATTAAAAATTCAATCATTATGGAAAATACCAATGTAAGCCATTTAAGTTATGTTGGAGACTCCGTATTAGGTTCCAACTGCAATATTGCAGCAGGAACAAATATTGCCAATTTACGTTTTGACAATAAAACAGTTAAGACAACAATCAAAAACAAAAGAACAGACACTGGAAGACGTAAATTAGGTGCAATTGTAGGAGATTCTGTAAAGACTGGAATCAATTCAAGCTTAAGTCCAGGAGTAAAAATAGGAGTGAGAGCCACAATAGGATCTGGTGTTTTATTATATGAAGACTTAGGCTCCGATATGAGAGTTTTAGTAAAACAGGAACATATCATCCAAAACAAAAAGGAAACTGGACAAATCTCTCTTGAAGAAGTTGAAGAGAAATAAAGAAAATAAAATATTTCAAGAATGACACTTATTAATTTACAATTAATAAAACAACTATAAAAGAAATTTTTAAAATTAAAGATAATTAATTTAAAAAAATTAATTAAAAAAAAACTAAAAGAGGAGTATATTATGAAACTCAATGAACCCGTAAAAATATTCCCTGGTGCACAAGTAATTGGTGATGTTGAAATTGGTGAAAACTGTTCCATTTGGCATGGAGCAGTTATTCGAGGAGATGTAGGCCCTATAAGAATTGGTAAAAACTCCAACGTTCAAGACAACTGTGTTTTGCACACTTCAGCAAATCTAACACTTAAGATTGGAGATAATGTCTCTGTTGGACATGGTGCTGTAGTTCACGGTTGTGAAATTGGCGACAATGTTCTTATAGGAATGAATGCTACTGTATTGAATGGCGCTAAAATTGGCAAGAACTCAATTGTAGGTGCTGGGGCAGTAGTAAGTGAAAATAAGGAATTTCCAGAAAACAGCCTAATATTAGGAGTTCCTGGAAAACTCATTAAAGAGACTACACAAGAACAAAGAGACCATATTGCTTGGAATGCAGCACACTATGTTGAACTTGCAAATGAATACGATGACTAAATCATCGGATTTGAATGTAATGAATAGAATGAATAATTTCATCTATTCATCAACTTTTTTTAAAAATTATTAAAAAACAAATTTAAAGATTCACTAAATTATCATAATCATAAAACTGATTAAAAATACTAACTATTAAAATTTATTGCTAAAAGAAGGTAAAATAATGAAAGTACGTAGAGCAGTAGAAGAATTAGACCCTTATGTTCCTGGAAGATCCAAAGAGGAAATTGCACAGGAATTTGGAGTGAAAAAAGAAGATATCATCAAATTAGGATCTAATGAAAACCCATGGGGACCATCTCCAAAAGTAAAGGAAGCTATTGAAGCAGAACTTGCAAACATCAACAGATACCCTGAATCTGATTTGGAAGAGCTTAAAAAGGAATTTGCAAGATATTCACATGTCAAACCAGAACAGATCATTGTTGGTGGAGATGGAGCAGATGAGCTTATTGACACATTAGCAAAAACATTCATCGAACCAGGAGACGAATTTATAGTGCCTTTACCTTCTTATATGTATTATGAATTTTTATTCAAGCCATATGGAGCAATACCTAATTATGCTAAATGGAACTTAGAGACAAATACATTGGATTTGGACTCAGTTCTTAATGCAATCAATGAAAAGACAAAAATGCTATTCTTATGCACTCCGAATAACCCAACTGGAGCATTAATCAGTCAAGATGACTTGAGAGCAATCTTGGATAAGACCAACAAATCCAAAGGAGGAGTATGTGATGCAGTGGTTGTAATAGATGAAGCCTACTTTGAATACTCCGAAACAACTAATGTGAACCTTTTGGATGAATATGACAACATTTTCATACTTAGAACAATGTCTAAGGTAATGGGCCTTGCAGGTATGAGAATCGGTTATGGTATTTCAAGCAAGGAAATCATTGAATTCATGCACAGAATCAAACCTGTTTTCTC
>NZ_JAZNIB010000238.1:0-4992 GCF_045577275.1 Methanobrevibacter sp. | reverse complement strand
TTAGATATTTTGGAAGAATATCTTGAAGAATTAGAAGTAGATATACATACCAATTGTCCAATCAATGCAAATGATATTGAACATGAATTAAATGAAAGAATGGAACCAGTATTCTTAATAGAAAATGAAAACATATCATTAAATGCATCAAAGATTGTAGTATCTACAGGAGGCATCACATACCCATCCACTGGCTCTACTGGAGATGGCTATAGAATAGCTTCAAAGATGAATCACACAATCACAGACATCAAACCGGGACTTGTCTCATTCAATGTAGATGACTTCCTGCTTAGAAGCTTAAGTGGATTGACCTTAAGTGATGTTGAACTTTCTTTCAAGGACAAAAAGAAAAAAGTTTCTGTTAGAGGAGATGCATTGATCAGTCATTTTGGCTTGACCGGCCCTGCTGTGATTGACTTAAGCAATCTATTGATTGAAAAGTCCAAGTTTACAATCTTAGATGATAACTTAAATCAAAAGGACGATGATGAAATAGAGAATCTTGAATTGTTTACCAATAAGATCAATATTGACTTCACTCCAGATATGACTGAAGAAGATATCAAGGAACAAATTACAAAAGACACCCCAGACAAAGGTAAGATGTCCATAAAAAATTATATGAAAAAGTTCCTTCCAGCTAATTTCATTGATTACTTCTTGATGAAAATCAATATCAGCCCAAGCAAAACAATGGCGAACATTACTAAAAAGGACAAGAATAAGATAGCTGAAAACCTTAAGAGACACCCTATTGAAATTGAATCCTTGGAAACAGAACTTGCTAAGGTCACCATTGGAGGAATCAAATCAAAAGAGATCGATTCCAAAACACTTCAATCCAGATTTGTGGATGGATTGTACTTTGCAGGAGAAGTTCTTGAAGTGGCTGGACCAACTGGAGGATATAATCTCCAAATAGCATTTTCAACTGGTTATTTAGCTGGCCAAGAAGCTGCAAACAGTTTAAAATAAGCACTAATTTTTAAGATGATTAAAAAATCATCATTCTTCTTTTTTATAAAAAAAATAATTTAATTAAAAATTCTACTTTTAAAATACTTCTTTTTAAGAAAAAATAATTAAAAAATAGACTAATTAAAAAATACTCATTTTAAAAATTATTAAAAAAAAATCTAATAAAAAATAAGAAAAATTTAAAAAATTATAAAAAATTATAAAAAATTAAAAAAGTTAAAAAAGTTAAAAGAAAATTAAAAAAATAAAAAAAGAAATTGTATAAATTATTTAAATTTATACAATAGACTCAAATCCTTTTGTAGCAAGTAAACGTGCAAAAGAACCTTTTGGAGTCATAACAATGTTTCCTTTGTTATATTCATCCAAAGCAGTTTTTACCATAGTTTCTTTTTTATTTGGATCTTTTGCAGCTTTGGAAAGAGCTTTAACCAATACCATTACAGCATCTGCCCTATTCATTGAACCAGTTTGGATACTTCCTCTTCCTTTGTATCCTGCATAATTATCGTTTGCACGAATAATATCAGTTGCACTAAGTTCAGTTACTTGACCATCAACTTCAAGTGGCCTTACAGAATCAATGATACTGTCTATTCCTTCATCGTAAATGAGAACTACTGCATCAATGTGAGTTCCATTACGCGCTTCTACGATTTCTTTTGCATATTGCATACCATCCTCAACACCATTCCACATTGTATCGTGGAATCTCATGTTTCCTTTCAGATTTCCAGGAGCCGGTTGAGTTGGGTGAGTCATACCACCAGGATAGAATGGGTCATAGCTTTTTAAATGTCCATCTTCTAAACGAACGATAAATGCCATATCACAACCACCACCTGGCTGTTCATATTTATCTGCAGCTATAACTAAAACTGTTTTATTCTCAGATGTTAAGTCAGGACCTCCTATAAGCATGGATCCGATAACAATTAATAACCAAATAAGAATAACAGAAAGAATTGCTATAATTAGTTTTTGTTTTCTATTCATGGATACCTACATCCTATATTATAAAATAACTTCTAAATAAGAATAATTATTTGTGAAAATTTAGAATTATAAATAAATATAAATTTCATTAAAAATTCATAAAATGATAATCTATATTTACATATTATAATTATATATTGAATTTATATATTATAAATGTATTCATAAATATGGAAAAAAAGAAAATTAAATCAAAAAAAATCATTCTAACCTATCAGTCCATAAACTGAATTCCTTGATTTGAGGAGGAATTCCCTGATCACCACATGTTTCAAGCCATCCTTCACTTGATTCAAATTCCTCATCATATTGGGCACTGTTTACAAAATCAATGAGCCCCTGATTTCTTATTAGAACATCCCTTGGCTTTAAGGTGGATGCCCAAATATAATAAACCTTAAATACGGTGTCTGGATGATATCCTCCGCCTAAATCAATAGACAAGACATCACACCTATCTATTGACTTTGCAACTTCCTCTAAAGTTTCATGAAGTCTTACATCCCCACTTATAAATCTGAAATTATCATTATATCTTGAAAGCTTTTCCATAGGTTCAATTGCTTCTGGACTATTATCAATGCTGATTAAGGTTCCTGTAGTCAATCTATATAAAATCAGTTCACTGGATTTGCCTACATGTGACCCTAATTCAACAACATTGTCTGTCTTTTCCAGTACTTCCCTCAAATGTTGCCTATATACCTTCATATCATAGCTAAGCTTTATCATAAAATCCCCTTTACTTAATTGTCAGCATTAATGCGAATTCCGCCTGTTTCCAATTTATAAAAATCAAATTCATTATAGTATTCCGCTTCCAGCTTCAATTTTTGATTTTCATTTGCTAATGCAAAAACCGTATTTCCAAGCATTGCCATTGAACTTCCTAGCACCTTACCGTGCAATTGATGTATAATCTTCAATAGCTCATCATTGATTAGATGTGTCCTCTTGGCAAAGGACAATGATGCATTCATAAACTTCTTGATTGTTTCCTCTTCATTGAATTCATTGTCAACAGCAACATTAAACTTGTTTTTGAATTTGGAACCTATCACAATTCCATCATCCTTTTGATTGAATTCTTCACCGATTTCCAATCCGACTTGAGTGATGAGCTTCTTATGCTTTGGATCTTCGATGATTGAAGCTGTGGATATCTCTCCGAGAGTTTTTGTTATTACATAAAAATCAGACTTTAAAGGTTCAAAGACTCCAAAACCTGTCTTTTCCTGTGGAACAATAGACTTTACCTCACCGAATCCAGGAGCTCCGACCTTTGTCCTGAGCACAATTCCTTTAGATAACTCTGCAATAACGTCTCCAAGACCTGTTCCAAGTGAAACCTCTGCCAAATGTGCATATTTTCCACATTCCTCAATTGTCAATCCTAAGTTAAAGTATTCATTAATGCAAATTGCAGTCCCAATAGCTGATGCTGCAGAGCTTCCAAATCCACATCCAATCGGAACTTGGATAGTTTGATTTATGAGGATACCATCTAAATTAAACTGGATTTCATCTTTATTTAACTCATTTTCCATAAATTCTATTGTCTTTAGAATTATTACCTCATTATACTCATCCTTTTTGCCATTTATCAATATGGAAAATGATTCATCAGCATTCTTATCTATTTCAGTGATTACTCCCTTATCCAATAGCACTCCTGCACCTAAGGAACCTTTCAATAAGGGATTTTCATTATCGAAAATACTGAAAAAGCCTGTGATATGAGATGGAACAAATACGGAAATCATTTTAACACTTCAATTTTTAAATATTTAATAATAATTGAATTAAATTAGTTTATAATAATAAGTTTATTAATTATAAGAATAAAACTATAAATATTGAAAGATTATTATACGATTTAATTAATATAAATTATATTTTCAACATTTATAAAATTTTATAATTTATAAAAATTTATAATTTTAAAAATAGTTTTTTAAAAATAAATGAAACTGAAAATAATAATAAAAACAAATTTAAATAATAAATGAAATGATAAATCTGAATTATAATTATTTTACTCAAAGGAGAGATATTTTTGACCCATAAAAGAATTGATTTACATATGCACAGTCTATTCAGTGACGGTGAACTTTTACCTTCTGAACTTGCAAGAAGAGCTCTTGTCTTAGGGCATGAAGCAATAGCTATTACAGATCATGTTGATTACTCAAACATCCATACAATTACAGACATCAGCGATGCAATTGATGACATAAACAAGAATTGGGACATTACAGTGGTTTTAGGTGCAGAAATTACCCATGCTCCTGTAGAATCCATTCCAGAATTGGCTGAAAAGGCACGTGAATTAGGTGCTAAAATAGTTGTTGTTCACGGTGAAACATTAAATGAACCAGTGGTTGAAGGTACAAATTTCGCTGCTGTAAACTGTAAGGAAATAGATATCCTAGGCCATCCTGGATTGATTACACGTGAAGAGGCAGAAATAGCTAAAAAGAATGATGTTGCATTGGAAATAAGTGCAAGAAAAGGCCATTGCTTAGGAAATGGACATGTGGCAAACATTGCAAGGGAAGTTGGAAATGATCTTTTAATAGATACAGACACCCATTCTCCTGACAATTTAATCACTTTTGAAAGAGCATTTGAAATTGGATTAGGAGCTGGAATGACAGAAGAAGAAGTTATGAAAGCTACCGTTGAAAATCCTAGAAAAATCTTAAAAAGAAATGGAATAAACCTTTAATTATTCCATTAAAACTTTTTTTATTATTTAAAATATTATCAAATATCTTTTTTTAAAAATAGTCTCTAATAATCTATTTGAATATTTTATTTGTGTTCCTTGATTTTTTTGCTTTCCTTATCGTTGCAGCAACCGAAGAAGAAATTTCTTATTTTCTTGACTTCAGACTTGTTTTCCTTTTTTACCCTTTCGTCTCTTTCATGCATTTTTCTTCTTGCTTCAGCCATATTTCCCATATTTACACCTATTTGAATTTTAAAATTAAAAATTAAATTTTTAAAAAATAA
>NZ_JAZNIB010000237.1:0-4764 GCF_045577275.1 Methanobrevibacter sp. | reverse complement strand
TGTAACATTTTTGATAAAAATAGTGATAAAAGTTTACTAAAATAATTCATTAATTTAAAATAAAAAAAGAAAAAAAGAGATAGAATAATTAATTATTCTATATATTAAAATATCTATTCTAAACTGTTGATAGCAGCAACAATCAATTTGATTGTGTTTTCAACGTCTTCCATACTTGCTACACTAACAGTTGTGTGTATGTATCTTGTAGGAACAGATAAAACACCAGTAGGAATACCTTCTCTAGTAAGGTGAATAGCTGAACCATCAGTTGTACCGCCATCACTCACTTCAAGTTGGTATGGAATTTCTTCCTTATCACCAGTATTTAAAAGTAAATCTCTAATGGCCTTAGGAGTTATGATTCCTCTTCCGCTCGCATCAATTAAGATGACAGCAGGTCCTTTTCCAATCACTACAGGAGCTTCGTCAGGTTTGATTCCTGGATGATCTCCAGATAAGGTTACATCAAGAGCAAATGCCATATCTGGGTTTAATTTATAGGAAGTTACTTTAGCTCCTTTTAATCCTACTTCCTCTTGGGTTGTACCTACACCATAGACAGTAGCTTTGGAATCTACTCTTTTTAAAACTTCCATCATTACAAAACAACCAAGACGGTTATCTAAAGCCTTACACATAACTAAATCATTTGGGAATGCTTCAAACCAAGTTTTAAAAGTGATTGGGTCTCCAATAGAAACCATTTCTTCACCTTGTTCCTTGTCTTTTGCTCCAATGTCAATAAACATTTCATCAAAAGGAACAACTTTTTTTCTTTCTTCTGGTTTAGTAACATGAGGTGGTTTGGATCCGATTACACCGGTTACGTCACCGTTTTTGGAATGAATTACAACAGTTTGATTCATTAGCATTTGGTCATTGATTCCACCAATGGTTGAGAATCTTACAAATCCATTATCATCAATATATCTTACCATTAAACCTATTTCATCCATGTGAGCTGCAAGCATTACTTTAGGTCCTTTTTTAGAAGAACCTTTCTTTGTAGCGATTACATTACCCATAGCATCAGTTTCAATCTCATCAGCTACATCTTTTAATTCTCTTTTAATAATCTCTGCAATGTTTTCCTCAAAACCAGAGATACCTGGAGTCATACAAAGTTCTTCTACTAATTTAATTTCCTTTTCAAAAGACATATTTTCACCATGTATAGTTTATATTAGTTTTTAACTATTTTTTAATAAATTTATAATTAATAAATTATTAGATTAAAATTTTATAAAATACTTTCGTATTCACTGTAATGATTGATATTGATCAATTCATTTGGATGGTTTTCCTCAACTCCATAGAAATCAAAGCCATCAGCAAAGATTTCCCTTAAAATTGGATTTAAGTTGTCATCCTTATCCTTTAGATATTTGATCAATTCCTTTCTGTCTGCTGCAAAAGGCATTCCCAAGCCTACTGCACTATCCAATTTACCAATTTCAATTCTTCTAAGTACGGAAATGGTTTTTTTAGGATTTTCACTATTGATGATAGTGTCAATGATATTGTTAAAGGTTTTTGTGCTTACTGTAGGCTGATCTCCTGTTACACATAATGCAATATCTGAAGATATATTTTGAAGACCATTCAATAAGGAAACAGAAAGACCTACATCAACAGGATCATTTATAACAATTTTTAACCTATCATCATGAATATTATCAATAAAAGGCAATATTTCTTCACTGTAATGACCAAGAACTACTGTACATTCATCGATATTGTCAGTATTCAATACATTGCGAATTGTTGTTTCAATGACTGTATTTGAATATTCCTTAGAGTTTAATGGAAGTGTAAGTTTATTTTGCAAAGGAATGTTCATTTCTTCCTGGTCTTTTCTCATTCTAGAATTTTTTCCAGCTGCAGTGATTACTGCTGAGATTGTAAGCATAATATTACCTTAAATAATGATTTTTTAAAGATTTAATTATTTGTAGTATTTGTACTGTTTGTACTATTTGTACTATTTGTATTGTTAGCTATGTAACTATTAGGAATTAATTCATAAACATTAGTATAAATTCTCATACCTGCACCAGAACCTTCTGTCCACATTTGTATCTTAATTGGATATTTGAGTGTGTTATTGATTTTAATTCCAGTGGAAGGACTGAAACCATAAAGCACTGCATCACGACCTGAATCCATACCAACAGGTAATGCAAATCCAAGGGACAATACAGCATTTCTTAATGATCTTGCAGGTGGACATACACCATGTGTAGCCATTCCGGATTCTGCATCCTTTTCAGGAATAGCACTGAAACCGATTCTATCTCTTCCACAACCTTTCGCATTAGCTGGAATTATTGTACCGTTCCATGCTTTTACGAATTGTTTAGCGTTATATTCCCTATTTGCATCGTTGTATTGTGGGTGTGAATCCAAATAGGTGTATGTGCTTGCAACTTTGGTTTCTGTGTAATTGTTACCGTATACAAGTACAGGAGAACCGGTAGGATATTTAATTGAGTAATCGTAAGCTTCTGGGAAATGTTCTCTAAGCATATCTGGAGAAATGTAGGTTCTGTTGTCATTAATACCTGCTACACAGTATTCCAATGTATATTTGGAACCTTGACCGTAATGGTTGTACCAGTATTTTAATGTTTCAGCATTAACCACATCACCAGGAACTGTATCATTGTCCATAGTTTTTGGGTCTATATGACCAACAGTTTGGTTGGTTCTATTGTTGATGACATCAATTCCATCAGGGACAATTTTAGCTTGTAGATATGGGCTGTTATATCCCCATACAAACTCTGCTGGAGGAATTACTGTGATTTGGTTATCATCAACTCTAACATATCCAGGACCTTCAAATTCATCAACAATACCATCATTGCTGACATTTCCTGATAGGATTTTTGATGATGGAGTAGGAACAGCACCTGTAGCTACTGCAAAAAATGCATCAGAGAATTCTCCATTACCTATCTGTTCAAATACTGATCCCAGATTTGCTACAATAGGATATTTGTTAATCTTATTCTTATCTATTATATTATCTCCTGCAAATACTGTAGTACCATTATCATATTTTGAAATTTCATTCATATTTTGTTGTTGGGTAGTAATAGTTGCCATGGAGATAGGTACTAAAACAATAATTATTGCTAATAAAGCAATAAATATCTTAAATGAATTTCTTTTCATTAAACTATCTGAGCTAATACTTACACTTCCTTTTTTTGCATTTTATTATAATAATTTGATAAATATCATTTTGTTTATTTTAAATTGAATCATTGTTTAAACAATAATTTGTTTTTAACTATTACAGGAATCGCAAATCTGTCTTAACCTATCCTGTATCTTTATGATTGTTTCTTGGCCATTTCCTCCGATTAGAATAGCAGGATCATGTGAGAACTCAGCTACAAAGGCAATAATTTCATCAAGATTATTTGCTATTTCAACTCTTCCATTATAATCTAAACTGTTTAGTCTGTATTTTGCTTGATCTAATGTATCCTCTAATCCTGGGAAGAGAATTATTGCTTCCGGATTGGCATCAACAACTTCATTTAGAATATCGAACCTGTGATTTTCATTATGTCTTGGAGTTCCAACAAAAATTGCTGTGAAATCAACTTCTTCCAATAATGGTTTAATTGCATCTGAATTATCAGATTTTCCTATATAGATTTCACAATCATTCAATTTCAATACTTCCAATCTGCCTTTAACAGGTTCAAACTTCTCTAAAGTATTTTTAATTATATTTTCATCAATTTCAAAAGCATTATCATCAATGTATTTAGCAACGGTTTCACTAAGACCTGCATTTAACTTGTTGAATCTGCCGAAAAGATTCAAATCATAGCTTGTTTCATCATATTCTATTGTAAGTTTTGAAACTTCCTTAAATTCCTCTTTAAACTCTTGATTATTATTGATAAAGATTGTTTTATCCTTAAAGAATCCTTTTAGGGAGTTTTTATAGCCTTCCATAGAACCATGGACATTCATATGGTCATTGCCCATATTAGTCAATGCAATCAAATCAAAGTCGAAACAATGACTGCAGAAACCTACTGTCATATCACACACTTCAACAAGCAGGACATCATATTCATTTGGATCTGCTTCAAGAATAAGGTCATAGTAACCTTCAAATCCACCACCTGCATTGCCTCCGACCAATACATTCTTACCTGCATTTTCAAGGATTTCCTTGATCATTGTAACTGTGGTGGTTTTTCCATTGGTTCCTGTAACACCAATGGTAAACATATTTCTATGGTCTGTTTTAACATCACAAAGAAGCTTGCATGAGTTTTTATAATGTTCTGCAAGTTTGCTTCCCCAAATGCTTGGGCTTAAAACAACTGCATCACAGGAATCTACCTTTTCTTGGTCATTGAATCCCAAATCAATAGATAATTTGTCTTTAATAAAGCTGACTTTATCTTTTTGAGGGGAAATGTCAACACCTGCAAGGGATATAGGCAAATTATCCAGACTTATATTTACATTTAAATCTGTGGCATAAACTTCCCAATTGTGTTTCAATAAGGAATTTAAAGCTTTTTTACCTTCAACACCTAAACCGATAACAGCTGCTTTCATGATTTCACTTTTGAATTTGAATTATTTTTATCTGATAAAATTTATAATTTATAAAAAATTGATAAATCTTAAGAGAGAAAAGATTAAAAAAACACTTATTTTTTAACCTTTCTTTATATAAATAATCTAGTAATCGATTATATGTATATATCTCTGTATATTCTTATT
>NZ_JAZNIB010000236.1:0-3022 GCF_045577275.1 Methanobrevibacter sp. | reverse complement strand
ACCCTTAAATCACTTGCTGACTTAAGTGAAGAGGATATTGTTCTTGTAAACGAAAAGGGAGAACTCCTGACAAAAGGCAAGCCATCATCTGAAGTGGGAATGCACTTGGCAATCTACAGAGAAAAGCCTGATGTCTATGGAATTGCACATACACACTCACCATATGCAACCGGTTTTGCATTTTCAAACAAAAAGATCAAACGTCTTGAAGGTTTCGGTGCAATCAAGTCAGAGTACTTGAAGGACATTGAATACTTCAAGCCTGGAAGCAAGGAACTTGCTGAAGCTGCTGCTGAAGCCTTAAAAACAGAAGATGCAATTATCTTAAAGAATCATGGAGTCATTGCAACCGGCGAAACAGTAAAGGAAGCGGCTGCACTTGTTGAGTTTGTTGAAGAAATAGCCAAGACTCAATTCGTGACTCATGTATTGAATTCAATCGATTAAAAAAAATTATAAATATAACAGCGTTGTAAAAGTTTATATACATCAAAAATAAATATGATAGTATGAAAATCGAATTTGAAAATATTGGAACAATCCACAGTCCATTTAAAGAGTTAGAGGGAATGCCTATTCAACCAACTGGCGCTAAGGGAATCAAAGGAAAAATATGCCTTAAAGATGAATTTAAGCCTGGATTAAAAGATATTGATGGCTTTTCACATCTAATACTTATCTATCATTTACACAAAACAAAAGGCAATGCTCTTGAAGTAAAGCCATTCATGGACAACAACACCCATGGCGTATTTGCAACAAGGTCACCTAAAAGACCAAACAACATTGGAATGACCACTGTAAAATTGGATAAGGTTGAAGATGATATCTTATACATTTCCAATGTAGACATCCTTGATGGAACTCCACTTCTTGACATCAAGCCATATGTTCCACAGCTCTTTGAAGATACATTAGTTGATGACATCAAGATCGGCTGGTTTGAAACCAAGCATCAAAAAGCTAAAAGCCAAAAGGCTGATGATAGATTTATCAAATAAATTTATCATTAAACTTTATTTTTTTATGGAAAAACTAAAAGTTCTATTATTTACGAACTAAAATATCCTTCAAAAAAATATAATGTCAGAGACTGTAATCCCCGTCATCCTGATATTCATCCTTGTTTTTGCTTCTGTATCCGAGTGCAATTATCAATATTACAAAAGCAACACCGAATAGTGCAATCAATTGACTGTTTTTAGCGGTTGCAGGAGTGTTCTCATCTTTCAATATTTCATAAGCGCTTATACCTTCTGAAGCACTTCCCCCACCATTTTCACCTGAATCTCCTGTTCCTGCATTGGACTGGCCAGATAATATTCCTACACTGATTCCACTGCCTGTAAAATTGCCTTCTCCACTTCCAGAACCAGTTGAAGCGCCAGAACCACTTCCAGTACCATTTCCAGTGCCTAAAGGGCTCGCATTTTCTTTTACAGGTAGATTTTTAATATCTTCTTCTTTTAATGGGGCATTATCATTAGTTTTAGGGGAATTATTCTTTTTATTCTTGTTGGAAAGGATCTTTTCATTTATGGTTATATTGAAACTATGTTCTCCAACAGTGATGGTGATTACAGATCCTTCAGGAAGCTCATCAAAATCCAAATCATCCAAACTGAAACGTCCGTCTTCACCTACTTCCACAGAACCATAATTCTTTCCATTTACATTTAGATTATCGATTGTAAAGCCACCGGCTCCTGCAGCTTTGTCTCCATCATATAATTGACCGAAGAGGCCATTCTCATCTCCACCGAATCCCATGGACAATGTTTTCAAATCATCCGCTGTTATAGACCTTCCAAACACCATAGGGCATATGTGGCCTATAGCGTAATTGCCGTCATTGTCAAAATACCAATTCGCTCCAATGTTCACCGGCGGATGGGACATTGTGCTTTTTGCATCCCAAACTGCATTCATTCCAATGGAATTGTGTGAAAACAGCATGTTTCCCTGTTTCTCCGCTTTATAATCATCAGCAAAAACAATGGCTGCACCCACGTTGTCATCAGCAATATAGCTGCCATATCCCTTTTTTGCAAACATGAGAGTGTTTTGGGTTATTTGATCTCCATTAGTCAATGAATTTGCATAGATGTTTGCAATATTTCCTGAAATGTTGTTGTACATTATGATGTTACGTGTTGTGTAGCCTTCCAAACGAAGACCTGAAACGCCATTGTTTATTATGCTATTGTTCAATATGCGATTTGATTTGGCATTCTTCAGGAGAACTCCATCCAAACCGTTTCTATAAATGCTGTTGTTTGTTAGATTGACAAGGAATACATCTTCAAGAGACAGCCCCATATTCCTATTGGAATAGATTCTATTTAAGCTGATTCCTGTTCTATTTACATTCTTAAGGATGATTCCATCATAAGCCTTTGTAAGATTGTTTCCTAATATGACGTCGTATTTTGAATTCCTCAAGAGAATTCCGCCTTTCCTTCCGCCGGAAATGAAATTATCCCTTACGCTTATCTCATCCGCTCCATCAATCATTATCTCATAGTCTGAATTTCCTATCAGCCTCAATCCCTTGATGAAAGATCCTCTAGCCATTTCGCTAAAGTAAAATCCGAATGAATTTGATATCCCCATCTGCTTTGCCTTTGCTCCGATTGATTCTGATGTATGAATGATGGAACCGCTTGTAGAGACAATGTTCAATCTCTTGTCTACAACTATTGAAATGTCATTATATTCCTTATCGTTGAATTGGATTGTATCCCCACTTTTGGAATTATCGAAGATAGATTGTATCTCATCGTTAGTGGAAGAAGAACTGATATTATAGACTGAATTGGTCGATAGCACATCATTTTCAGATTCAATTGAGTCAATAGATTCAAACATATATTGGTTTTTTTCTTGATTATCCGTTGATAATTCATTAATTTCATCAATTATGGTATTAGAATTATAATTATCAATATCAACTACATTTGAAGCTGATACAGAACTAATTATACTTAAAACTAGTATTATTATAAAAATACTAGATAAAATA
>NZ_JAZNIB010000235.1:0-2132 GCF_045577275.1 Methanobrevibacter sp. | reverse complement strand
CCTTATTGTTTCAATCCACCATTCCTCACACCAGCAAGCACCTAACATAGGCTGGTTGTTTCTTAAGAATTCACCGAATGCAACAAGCATGTCTCCCAAGAAAAGAATCTCAACAACTTTTCCCTTGACCTTTCTTGCATCTTCAATGGAATCCAATCTGCGAACTTCACCTGATTTCAACTTTACGGTAGGTCCTTCTATTGAATCTACAGGAACTACACAGTTACCCTTTCCAGGTCTTTCGATTTTCAATTGTGTACCGACAGCCAAAAATTCCAACAATTCCATTGTAGCAGGGTGAACACCCATTGTTGCAAGTCCTGTATTTCTTGAACGACCATATCTGAGACGGAAACCTCCTTTTTCAGAAGGATAACCTAATACAGGCCTTCCGCCAATAATATCGTGAGCATATTTGGAATGTTCAAAGAGTTCATCCTTATCGATGATGTTATCATCAATCTCTTCGATGATTTCTTCACTATCACCTTCAGAAGAGCTTTCCTCTTCACTTGAGGAACCTACACCCTTAGCGTATTCCGCTAAAAATTCCCAACTGTCAAGTTTAAGGGTGTGGGCATACTTTAAGATCTTTTTGGATTTCTGAATAACCCCTTCAACCATAGCAAGAAGAGCTCCACCTCTAATGTTATTGGTTTCTACACGAGGCAAGTCTCTGTGAGACACTTCTACTTGGTCAGTAGGTTCTCCGCTGACTTCAACAGGAATGCTTCTTGCAGCTAACCTAACCTCTTCAGGAGTTGGGGAGTATTGCAAATTAGTTACTTCTGATTCATAAAGCTCCACTTCTTCCACATATCTTTCAATCTCATCATCAGTAGGCTTATATATGTCAAGACCAGTAGCTACACGTATCTTATCCCCTAAAAGAACTGATAACGCAGCTGCAGTACCTCCTGCACTACGGATAGGTCCTGCAAAGTATACAGCTACATATTTGGTTCCATCAGAATTGTCCTTGATCTTTACTCCTGAAATACCTTCCAAAGGAGCAGCTACAACCCCTTCTGTCAAAATAGCTAAAGCGGTTCTTAATCCTTGGTCTGCAAAAGCTTGCTTTTCAGCTTCCAATTTGGCACCGGTTTCATTTGATTCCTGAGATGCGATTTCAGCAGCTATTTCAAATGCAACCTCTTCCCTTGACATATCCTTTTCCAATTCCTTGATACGCTTAGCAATACCTTTAGGGCCTACAAGCCCTTCCACTCTCTCTGCCAAGTCCTTTGCCAATGGAATTTCAGTTTCAAGCTCAACATCAAACCCTTTTGATCTCGCTTCATTAGCTATGTCATACAGCTTAAGAGTCTCACTTTCCAATCTTTCAAAATAATCCATTCCAGCATCCATTATAATCCCTAATAGCTAATAAATATTTTTGTGTTTTTTATAAAGTGTTTTAAATTAATTTAAAGTGTTTTAATGGTTTAAATTGCTTTTTTAAGCCATTTAAATTAATTTTTTAAATTTGAAAATTATTAAAAATTTTTGAATATTTTCACTTAATATTATTATATTCCTACTCTTATTTAAAGATATTAAGAGAGCAATTAAAAACTAATCAAAAATTGAAATTTTTATGAAAAAAATTATGATAAAAGTATGATAAAAAGTTGTAAATAATTGCGATATATTTATGAAAAAATTATGATAAAGTTGTGAAAAAATATGTTAAAAAATAATTTATTTTAATAAATACGAATTAAATTTTTTTAAATAAAAAAAAGAATTTGAAAATAAAAAAGGAAAATTTTTATACAGAGAATCTTAAGATGAAACAGAAGATTCCTAAAATTACAGTAATAGCTATGACTATTTCAGGAGCGATTTTTGGACCTACACTTTCGTCATCAAAGTATCTTACTAAACCTGCCCCACTCATAGGCATGCTGATTTTATCGTTTTTCTTTGCCATAATATCACATTAAAATAATTGAATAAATTGAATAATATTTTTTTGAATAATATTTTTATAAGTTTGATAATTATAATAAATTATATTTTTATAAGTATTATTTATTTCTATCATTTCTTATATTAAAACTTTTAGTTTAACAGTTAAAAAAATAGAAAAAATAGTCAAGAAATATTTATCAAGTATTAAAAAAAATATT
>NZ_JAZNIB010000234.1:0-1848 GCF_045577275.1 Methanobrevibacter sp. | reverse complement strand
TCTATTTAATTTACATTTGGACCTATATTTAAAAAGATATGAAAAACTAGCAAAAAAAGGTTTGATTGAAATAGATTTAAGTCCAGATAATGGTCTTCCATATGACTGTTCTTTAACTGACAAGGGTATTGATACTTTAGAAAAAATAGCCTCTCTTGAAAAGGACTGGGAAAAAACAGTTCATATTGATGATAATGATTTGGAGATTTTAAGAAGATTAGCTATTGACTCTTTTGGAATAAGCTATAAACATAAGAAAAGTCAAGAGTTTATATTTTAAATTTTAATTTTAATTTTCATTTAATTTTTATTATTATTATCCTTTTTAATTTTTATTTTTATTTTAAACAATATTCTTTTTTTATTCATTTTCTAAAAGTTTAAAAACTTTTTCAATGGTATCTGCTATTTTAAATGTGTTTTTATCAATTTCCTCTTTCATAAATCCTTCTTCAATCATGAAATCAATCATTTCAAACATAGGATCATAATAACCGAACATATTGAAAACAATAATCTTTTTGTCATGCCTTTGTAACTTTCTTAAAACAATTATTTCAAAGAATTCATCAAGTGTCCCTATTCCTCCAGGAGCTATTATAAAGGCATCAGAATGTTTTAAGAAAAGGCTTTTTCTCTCATCCATTGACTTTGTGTAAATAAACTCATCACATTCCTTACACATTCCTTCATATTCTTCCATCCATTCCGGTGCAATTCCTAAGACCTTTCCATTATTGTCTATGACTCCTTTGGATACAGCACCCATCACTCCTGTGGAACCTCCTCCAAATACAAGGGAATGTCCTCTTTTAGCTATTTCCTCTCCTAACTTGTATGATTCTTCAGAATATTTTGATTTTATTTGAGTGCTTCCTGCACCATAAAGGCAAATTTTCATATTTTTTCTCCTTATAATTGTGATGTTATATTTTAATTTTGTTTTAATGCTTAATTAATCTTAATATTAATCCTAATATTAATTTTACTATTCTTTTGTTTTGATAAAAACTTTATTCTATATCTCATCGTATAAATAGTTTTTTTAATAAATATTCTTTATCTATTTAAATAAAAAATGACAAATGTTAAATTGTAGATGGAATTTGGTGAGCATATGAAAATATTGGTAGTTCAAGAATCAGACTGGTTAAAGAGAAATCCACATCAACAGCACCATTTGATGGATAGGATGGTACTGCGTGGACATGAAGTAAAGGTAATAGATTATCCTATTGACTGGCCGAAGGAAGATCCTGATGGATTCATCTTTAAGAGGGAAGTGCATGACAATGTGTTTAAAGTTAAACCTGAAGCTGACATTCAAGTTATCAGACCTTCATTTATTAAGAAACCAGCCTTAAACTACGCATCATTATATTTCACTCACAAAAAGGAAATCAAAAGGCAAATTGAAGAGTTCAAGCCGGATATCATAATGGGTTTAGGTTTGCTTAATGCATACACAGGTTCAAAGCTTGCCAAAGAACATAATATTCCATTTGTATACTATTTGATTGATGTGTTATATGCACTTATTCCAGAAAAGGCATTTCAGTCATTTGGAAAGAGAATCAACATGAAGGCTATAGAACGTTCTGACCTTGTCATCACTATCAATCAAAAGCTTAAAGAACTGGCAATAGATTTAGGTGCAAATCCAAATGAAACCATTTTAATTGATGCTGGAATTGATTTAAATGACTTTGACCCTCAACTTGATGATTCCAATATAAGGAATACATATAACATAGGTGAAAATGACACAGTTCTATTCTTTATGGGTTGGATCTATGAATTTGCAGGTATGAAGGAGCTTGCAATTGAACTTGGGAAAAACAAGGAAAA
>NZ_JAZNIB010000233.1:0-7794 GCF_045577275.1 Methanobrevibacter sp. | reverse complement strand
TTTAAATAGTTTAAATAGTTTAAATAGTTTAAATAGTTTAAATAGTTAAAATAGTTAAAATTGAGTAAATTGATAATTAAAAAAAAGTTTAAAAAAAGAAAAAAATAAAATATTAGATTTATTTATCTAATACTTTACTTTTGATGATTTCCACTCTTTTAAGAGGATAGATTTTTTTAGCTTTGTGGTAAATTTCAGAAGCTAATCTACCGTTTACAGAGTTTTCTACAAGTTCATCAAAGGTTTTTTCACTTGCTACTTTAGTAACTAATTCGTTGATGGTTTCTCTCATGAATTTTTGTTGGGAAGATTTTGCTCTTCTGGTAGTTACAGCTAATACATGGAGTTTTAATTTACGGTCATCTTGGGTAGTTACAATAACAGGTGCGTCGATTCTACTGGTTCCTCTTCTGATCATACTTCTTACGTAATCAGTAGTGGTTTTGTGACCAGTGAATTTGGTGGTTGCAATATCTCCAGCAACGTTGTCTACTTCAAATTGTAATTTGATGTATTGTTTGGAGAAGTCACCGGTTAATTCTCTCATGGTTACTTCTACAGTTCTTCCGTATACAAGTTCTGGGTCTCTTGCAGGGGTGGTACCAATTTCTTTGTCTCCGAATGCTACAGGAGTTTTAATAGTGTACCAAGATTTTTCTTTCCAAGTGTCACGTACTCTACGTCTTTGTTTCTTTGCCATTATATCATTTCTCCATTGTTTTTGACGTAATTATTTTTTAGAATAATTAATTTTTTGTTTTTTTTTAGTTTGTTAATAAAACATAGCCAAGGCTAAACTATAATTATAGTATAAAATAGGATAGAAATTTGACTATGATATAAGTTTTAGTTAAATCCAATGCTTTAGACCTGAATTAATTTCAGATAAATAATCATCAGATAGAATAAAAAATATAATATTAAATTCACAGGTTATGGGCTAATGTCACTTTAGATATCTGAAGTGGCCTTATATCAAAAATAGATACAAAAATAGTTATAAAATTTGATTATAAGCTAAATAATTTTTATAATCTATATTTTACCTGCTCTGGAATCAATCCATTTAAATTAAAATAATATCATAAAAGTTTTAAATAAGTTTAAAACCCGCCCATAAAGGTTATTGTTAGTTATGATTTTTATAGTATTTAAATATTATCAATATTTCATTTTTTATTTTATTATTTTCTATTAATTTCTCAATATATATTTGAAAATTTTTAAAATCTTTTAAGAAAATGCTTTTAAAGAACTTTACTTATTCAATGATATATTTATTATATAGTTTAATAAAATATAGTTTTAATATATTTTTATTTATATCTTATTGTTTCGTTGGTTTACTACTAAAACATTTAAATAATATAAAAAATATAACAATTGTTATAACATTATTTTTGGTGTTATTTTTTCAAAAAAATGAAAGGAGGTAAAAAAATGTGTGAGATCTTTGGATTTAGTTCATCAGAAGAAGAAGAGCTTAATGATTATCTGAGAGAATTTTATAGCCATTGTGAAGAACACCCTCATGGTTGGGGATTGGCTATTTTAGATCAAGATAAGTATAGCGTAGTTAAAGAGCCAATAAAAGCTCGCAACAGTATAATGTTAGGCAATATCTTATTAAATCCTATTGTTTCTAAAAACGCTTTAGCACACATTCGCTTTGGCACTATTGGTGAAAGAGACTTTTATAATTGCCATCCTTTCGTTAAAAAAGATAATTCCGGTAGGAGATGGACTCTTATCCATAATGGGACTGTTTTTGACTGTCCTGACTTATGTAAATATGGAACTATTGAAGAAGGGGAAACAGATTCTGAAAGAATTCTTCTAGCTATTGTTGATTTAATGAATAGTTTTGAATCTTTTAAGGGGGAATCTTTAAGTTCAAAAGAGAGATTTGACATAGTTGCTGACTTGATAAGCTTCATGGCATTATCTAATAAATTAAATTTAATATTTTATGATGGGGAGCAGATGTATGTTCATACAAATTATAAAGGCTCTTTATATTATTTGAAAACAGAAAATAGTGTTTTCTTTTCAACTCAAGCTTTAGATTCCAATGATTGGAAAGAAGTTCCATTAAATACTGTACTCTCATTTTCAAATGGGGAGTTATTATTTGAAGCAAAACCACATTCATTTGAATATGTTGAAACCGAAGAGCAGCTCAAGTTTATTGAGAAATTTGCCAATTCTTTAAAAGCTGATGATGGGGAATATGTTTGGTAATTATCCATAGGTTTATGGTTTAGATATGTTTGTTTGAAGAGGATTTGCATTATAAAAAATTATAATTATTAATGTTTTAAAAATGGGGAAATTATTCTTTCGGAATAATTTAAATTACGATGGGGGTTGCATTAAATGGTCAATGATGCAATTACAGATGAAATGATAAGAGATAAAATTTGTCAATTGTTTTTGGAATCCACCAAAAAATCTAAAAAGGAGTATATTGGGATTGAAATTGAGGTTCCAATAATTAATCTTAATAAGGAAGCGGTGGATTTTGATATAGTTCATCGTGTAACTGAATCATTTAAGAATCACTTTAATTCATTTGAAGTTGAAGGCATAGACTATGATGGAAACATTTATGCTTTAAGGAATCGTGAAAATGATGATGTTGTATGCTATGACTGTTCATATAACAATATAGAATTTGCAATGGGCAAGGAAGAGGACTTGTTCACCATCGATGAAAGATTTAGACAATATTATGCTTTCATTAAAAAAGAGTTTGAAAGTTATGATCACACCTTAAGCGGTATGGGAATAAACCCTTATAGAAAATACAATCAGGAGATTCCAATTCCAAATGAAAGATATCTGATGCTTTACAATCATTTGAAGTCTGCTGACAATTATTCTGATTCATTGATGTATTTCCATGATTATCCGGGTTATGGGATGTTTTCAAGTGCCTCTCAGGTTCAATTAGATGTTCCATATGATGAACTTATTGAAAACATAAATGTATTTTCCAAACTGGAGCCAATTAAGGCGTTGATCTTTTCCAATTCAGTCCTTTTAGAGGATAATGAAGATTATGTATGCTTTAGGGATAATCTATGGGAGTATAGTACCCATGGAATCAATCCCCATAATATTGGGATGTATGATATTGAATTTGAGGATATTGGAGAATTGATTTCCTATCTCGAATCCTTAAACATTTATTGTGTAATGCGTGATGGAATTTACATCAATTTTCCTTCCATGCCTTTAAAGGAGTATTTCAATAGCGACACTATTGAAGGGGAGTACTATTGTAAAGGAAATTATAGGAACATTGAGTTTAAACCATCTTTAGATGATATCGAATATTTGAGGGCATTTAAATTTATCAATTTGACTTTTAGGGGAACTCTTGAGTATAGAAGCGTCTGCACTCAGCCTATCAAGGATTCTATGTCTGTTGCAGCTTTTCATGTAGGTTTAAAACATAAAACCAAGGAACTGGAAAAGCTATTTTTTTACGCCCCTATATTTCACGATTGTTATAACATAACAGAGCTTCGAAAATTATTTATAAAAACCGAATTGCCAAGTTCAATTGATAAGGGTGAGGTATATGATCTTGCAAGAGATGTCTTGGATTTGGCAACAGATGGTTTGAAGGAAAGAGGTCTTGGTGAAGAAATATTTTTGGAACCCTTATATAAAAATGTGGAAGAAAGAACAAATCCTGGAAAAAGGATATTGGATTCACTGGAAGAGGGAATAAGTTTAGAAGAAATCATTAAATATTATGGTGAGTTATAGTTATTTAAAGGATGATTAAATGGATAGAATATTCAATTTATCTCAATTGCATAAGAATGCATGTGCAGAGGATTTAAAAAAAGGCTCCTTCGGAATAGAATGGGAAGGATTAAGAGTACGTGGAAATGGAGAGTTGTCACTTAGTCCACACCCTGAAGTATTTGGAAACAAATTATCAAATCCATACATTACAACAGATTTCTCAGAAAGCCAAATAGAGATTATCACTCCTGCATTTGATACAATTGATGAAGCCTTTTCCTTCTTTTCATTCATGTCTGATCTTGTTAACAGTTCTTTGGATGATGATGAGTATTTGTGGTTCCAGTCATTGCCTTGCATACTTCCAGATTCAAGCAAAATCCCAATTGCAAAGTATAAAGGAAAGGAATTGGCCGAAGAGTCAATGGAATATAGGAAAGGATTGGCTAAAAAATATGGGCTTAGAAAGCAAATGATTTCAGGAATTCATTTTAATTTTTCATTCAAGGATGAACTGATAGAAAAATTGTATGAAAACATAGACCTTAGTGAAATAGAAAGGGACAAGAATTCAAGGATTTCCTATCAAGAATTCAAAAATATGGTCTATTTAAAGATATCAAGGAATTACATTCGTTATGTTTGGCTTATAATCTATCTTACAGGATGTTCTGTTGCAGCCCACAATACATTCACTCCTGAATGTACCGATTTGATGGAATGTAATGATGGTCAAGGAGGGGTGTATAGTGAAAGAGGCCCTTCATTCAGAAATGCCTCATGCGGTTATAAAAATTTAGAGCATTTATATCCAAATTATGATTCAGTAGAGGCATTCGCCGCTGATGTTCAGTCTTTCATCGAAGAGGGTAAGCTCTCACAAGCTAAGGAATTGTACACTCAAATCAGATTAAAACCTAAAGACCCAAGAGATGTGCTTTTATCTTTAAGAAATGATGGAATTCAATATATAGAAATAAGAACTTTGGACATTAATCCATTTTATAAATGCGGTTTGATTAAAAAAGATATGGAGTTTCTTCATTTATTCCTCATTTATACATTGATTGCTGATGAGTCAGATTATGAAAATTGGCAAGAGGAAGCTATTTACAATGAGGAAATGGTTGCTGAGGCGGCTTATGATTATGATATGAAACTGATTAAAGATGGTGAGGAAATCAGTTTGGAAGAATGGGGATTAAAGATTCTTGATGAAATGGATGAAATGTGCAGAACATTGGATATTGGCAGCCAATCCCTTATAGATTCAATGAGGCAAAGAGTTGCAGATCCATCCTTGACATATGGAAAAGGACTAATTAAGTTAGTAAAAGAAGAAGGATATATCAACAGTCAATTAAAGTTATCTCAAATTAATAAGTTATCAAGTAAGTACCTTTTAGAGCACAGAGACTTACTTAATAATGAAAAATATAAAAAATATGTTCCTATTGCACTTCAAGGAGCTAAAAAATAATTTTTTTTACTTAAGCGCACTATTTTCTAAACTTGACGCCCACATTGAATGCATCAGCTATTTTATCTCCCACTTGATAGTAGTCGTATAGGACATCATCGTAAACTATTGGATTAAGCAATTTCAAATCCACTTTTCCCTTCTCACCGATAACATCTTCATCTGCTTGAATGTTTACGATTTCTCCGATTATTTGAGTATGGCTTCCCACTTCTACAATATTCATGACTTTGCATTCAACTGAAACCTTCATCTCATTTATGATAGGGGCATTCACTTTTTCCGCTTTTGTTGTAGTGAATCCTACTTTTTCAATCTTATCAACGTCATATCCTGATGCCATTCCAATATAGTCGGTTTCTGCAACTTGGTCTATTGTTGGAAAACCTAAAACAAACTCTTTTCTTTCCAATATGCTTTTAAGGGTCTTTCGCTTAGCGGTTGAATTGATTGCAATCATTACTGCAGGTGGCTTATGGCTGCACATAGCAGCAAATGCAAGTGTGCATGAATCCGCTTTTCCCTCTTCATCATATGCAGAAGCGATAACTGCAGGAGAAGGGTACATCATAGCTCTTGGCTTTAAATTAAGTTTATTTGACATTCTTCACCAACTAATAAAAAGATTATTTTTTAAATTTTAATGTTTTTCATGAAGTTTACATGATCAATATATTTTCTTAAGACTTCTTCAACGGTTCCTTCATCCTTAACAAGTTTTAAACCAGCGTCTTCAGAATAAATTGCAGCTTTAGGGCCAAATTGCTCGCAGATGCATACTTCACAGTCTTCGATTGCTTTGATGATCTTTGGATTTTGGTGTTTCATATCCACTTCGATTTCAACATTCCTTTGGTCTATAAACTTAAATTCATCCTTTTCTTCATCATATTCATAAACAAATAATGATCTTGCCTTTCCAAAGTGCAAATCCACGTTTTCTCCATTTGATGATGCAACAGCGATTCTCATATTTCCACCTTTTATTCATTTTTCCAATTGTTGTAAATCAAGGACTCTATCTTTTGATTATCCTCAGAGTATGTGTTTTGATTCATGATTATGAATAGTTCGTCTGCATATTTCAATTCCAAATCCTCATCTGGGATTAAGGTATTGCCACTTCTTACAACTGAAACGACCATTGCAGATTTTGGAATAGGAAGCTCCCAAATTTTTGTTCCTATCAATGCACAGTCTATTGGCACAACATACTCTTCCAAAACGCTTTTTGTTTTATCGAAATCAATTCCTTTGTTCTTTTTAAGCAATCTCATAAGCAATGTTTCATAGATTGGATCATTTCCAAGGATTGTTGGAATGATATATGCAAGGATTGTCACAACTATCATTGCTACAAGGGAGTTTGTCACTCCAGTCATTTCTGCAATCAATACAACTGCGGTAATTGGGGTTCTCACTGAACTTGCAAACATCGCCGCCATTGAAATCATGATGAACTTATATGCAATCATAGGGTTCAAGCCGAAAATTGGAATAACTATTGCACTGAATATTGCACCGATATACGCTCCAATAACAAGTACTGGGTAGAAAATTCCTCCAGGCGCACTTGAACCGAAACAGAATGCTAAAAGCAAATATTTTCCAATCAAAAGAACGATTAAAATTGATAATGGAGGCAAGGTATATTCTATCAAATGCATCATGGAATATCCTCCACCAAGCACATTAGGCAAAACCAGCCCTACTAATCCAGTTACAAGAAATACAATCACATATTTTGCTTCCAAAGGAAGGAAACTTAATCTGTCCCACATATCAGATGCCTTAATCATTCCAATATTGTAGAGGTAACCTAAAATCCCCACTACAATTCCTAAAAGTATCAATAGCCAGAAATAGTTTAAAGGCAAATCCAATGATGTGAATGGGAATATTGGACTTTGTCCAAAGAATAATTTGGATACCAAGTCAGCAACAACTGCTGAGACCAATCCTACAATGACGATTGACCTGTCAAAACCTTTGTTGATTTCCTCTAAAGTAAAAATGAAACCTGCAAGAGGAGCACTGAATGTAGCTGCAAGTCCTGCTCCACTTCCGCATACCAAAAGACGCTTTTCATCGGTTTTGCTGTTTGGAAGGTATTTTGAAACACCTTTTGCAGCCATTGCACCTAATTGCACGGATGGTCCTTCCCTTCCTAAGGAAAGCCCTCCAAGTGCTGTAAGGGTTCCTCCAATAAATTTGGCAATCAATGTTTTCCACCAGCAGACATCAAAGTATCCTTTCACTTCACCCATAACTATAGGTATTCCGCTTCCCAAGCTGTCAGGATCCCATTTCATTAGAAGAGCTGTTATAAAACCCATGACTGCAAGTATTGCAAACCATGCAACAGTAAGCAGGAAGTCTCCTTGTATGTACTTCAATGTAGAAAATAAGATATTTTCAGAGTTGTCCAATCCAAATCTGTATAATGATACCACTAATCCTGAGAATAAACCGATTAAGGTAGCTTCTATAATTAGCTTGATGTAATATTTTGAATCTTCTACATTCAATCCTAATGTTTGCTTAATCATTTTCAT
>NZ_JAZNIB010000232.1:0-3008 GCF_045577275.1 Methanobrevibacter sp. | reverse complement strand
AGAATTTTATAAGATTATATTTTTAGAATTTTTTTATTATTTCTGATTTTTATAAACTTTGAAATTTTTAATAATTCTATTATTTTGCAATTTAATAATAAAAATAATATTTAATTTTAATAAGTTATTTAAGAGAATATAGGTGTTATGATGTATCAATATGAAGAAGATATGAATAAGATTTATGACTTGATGAGAGTACATAATGACTGGATGAGAGACAGCGTTAACCTCATTGCAAGTGAAAATACCACAAGTAATGCTGTTACAACTGCAATGGCTTCTGATTTGGCTCACAGATATGCAGAAGGACAAGCTTATGAAAGATTATACCAAGGATGTACTTACATTGACCAAATTGAAGACATTACAAAACAATTATCCTGTAAAGTTTATGACTGTAGCTATGCAAACGTTCAACCTGTTTCTGGTGTAACTGCAAACCTCGCTGCTTTCTTCGGTTTTGCTAAAGCTGGAGACAAGATGATTGCAATGAACATTCCTTTCGGAGGACACATTTCACATGCAAATGTAAGTGCTGCAGGTATTAGAGGATTAAAAACTTTAGAACATCCTTTCAACCCAGAAGTAATGAACATTGATGTTGATGCATTGAACAAAATGATCTTAGCGGAAAAACCAAAAATCATTCTCTTTGGAGGAAGCTTATTCTTATTCCCACACCCTGTATCTGAAGTTGTAGATGCAGCTAACGAAGTAGGGGCAACCATCATGTACGACGGTGCTCACGTACTTGGATTAATCGCTGGTAAACAATTCCAAGATCCTTTAAAAGAAGGAGCTGAAGTCCTTATGGGTAGTACCCACAAGACTTTCCCAGGTCCTCAAGGAGGAATCATCTTATCAGATAAGAAAAATGAAAAATTAATTGACAATGCTGTATTCCCTGGTGTAGTAAGTAACCACCACTTACACCATTTAGCTGGTTTAGGTATTGCTACTGCTGAAATGTTAGAGTTTGGTGAAGATTACGCTAAACAAACCATTAAAAACGCTAAAGCATTAGCAGGAGCTCTTGCAGAACAAGGATTCAATGTAATGTGTGAAGACTTAGGATACACTGAATCCCACCAAGTTGCTATGGATGTAAGAGATGTCAAAAGAGCTACCATCTTAGCTAAGGAATTAGAGCAAAACAATATCATTCTTAACAAAAACCTTATTCCTGGTGACAATGTAAATGACAGTGATGACCCATCTGGTATCAGAATCGGTACTCAAGAAATCACCAGAAGAGGAATGAAAGAAAAAGAAATGGAAGAAGTAGCTGAATTTATCTGGAGAGTTGCTGAAGGTGACAAAGTGGACATCAAGGATGAAGTCACTGAGTTCATGTCTCAGTACAGAACCATTCACTACGCTTTCACAGAAGAAGAAGGATACAAGTTCATTGAACATATCTAACCCAAGCTTCACAGACTTCAGTCTGTAGAACCTTGATCAAAACTCCAAACTTTTAGAAAAAGTTTGATCAAAATATTTTCACTAGTTGGGAGTAACCCACTAGTTTCTTTTTCATTTTTATAAAATCTATTTTTAGGAGATATTTCATGAAAATCGGATGGGCTTTTACCGGTGCAGGACATTTACTTAAGGAAAGCGTTGAAGCTATGGAAGAATTGGCAAAAGACAATGATCTCACTGTCTTTTTATCACAGGCTTCAGAAGAAGTTTTAAAGATGTATGGACTTTATGATAGGGTTGTTTCTGTAACCGGCGGAAGATACAATGAGCTTGCAAGCGATTCCAATCAGAAATTCTCTTTCCCTATTACAGGCAGGCTTTCACTTGGAAAATATGATTTGCTTATAGTATCACCTACAACTGCAAACACAGTTGCGAAGATAGTCCATGGAATTTCAGACACTCTTGTTACCAATGCTGTTGCACAAGCTGGAAAGGGTAGAGTAAGAACTCTTATGGTTCCTGTAGACATTGAACCTGGAGATGTTGAAACAATATTGCCATCTAAGCTTGAAAAAGCCAAATGTCAAAAATGTGATGAATGCGAGGCGGCTTTAGCTTGTCCAAACGGTGCAATCATCGCACATGAAGAGATTGATCTATTGAAATGCATAGGCTGTGGAACCTGTAAGGACATTTGTCCATATGATGCAGTTTCAACAGGTAAGATCATCACTATGCACATGAGAGAAATAGACATTGAAAATACTCGTAAATTAGAAAAAATGGAAGGAATCGAGATTTTCGACACACCGCAAAATCTCCTTGATAGCTTAAATTTATAATTTAGTTATCTATTTTATTTCTATTTCATCACCTATTTTCAAACACTATTTTAATATCTATTTTATTTCTATTTCATCCCCTATTTTTAAAGACTTATTTAATATTTATTTTATTTCTATCTCATCGCCTATTCTCAAACAATTATTAAACTCTTTTTTATCAAATTCCAATATATATTTAGCTGATTTTTCAGGAACATAATAATTCCAGGGAGTCAAATCCGCTATTTCATAGACTAAATTATTTTTATCAACGAAAACCAAGACAATATCAAATCTCATGAAAAAGCTATGAATAGAAGATCTTTTCCTTGAATTGATCTTTTGTGGAATTTCAAACAGCAATGGAACTTCAGCATTTTCTCGAAACATCAGTCCCATCAAACGGCTGAAAAAATCATCAGCCATTTGAATATTGCTAATTTTCCTATCGTATTTTTTTAAGTATATAGACTTTAAATTTTTATCCTTTTTATTTCTTTTATTTTTAATTAATTTACTCATAATTATCTTATTTTCTATTAAACTTTAATATTAATAAATATTTTCTTTTTAAAATAATTATTTACACTTTAATATTAATTTAACAAGATAATATCACTTTTTTAATTTCACAATTATATAATGTTTTATATAACATAATAGTTTTAATAATAATTATAATAATTTTTATAATAATAAACTTTATTTACATTTAAAATAATAAATATAAATCATAATAATTTATAATTTATCTTT
>NZ_JAZNIB010000231.1:0-15452 GCF_045577275.1 Methanobrevibacter sp. | reverse complement strand
GAGTTTTTAAAAGGTTTAATTTTTAAGAGTTCTAATGCTTTAAAATACCCATTTTTTATATAATTTTATCTATATTTTTTTAATAAGTTTTAATATTTCTTAATATCAAAAAATCTATATTTATGTTTCTAATTTTTAAATTATAAGTGATTTAATCCATTAAAAAAACAAAACATTTATATATTATGTATTATAAATTTTCAATTGGAGGTGAAAATATGAGTGAATTACCAATCGCACCTGTCGGTCGTATTTTAAAAAATGCTGGCGCACAAAGAATTAGTGATGATGCAAAAGTTGCATTAGCTGAAGCTCTTGAAGAAAAAGGTGACGAATTAGCTAAAAAAGCAGTTAATTTCGCACGCCACGCTGGTAGAAAAACCGTAAAAGCTGAAGATATCAAATTAGCAATCAAATAATTTCGTTATCTCTAGTTTTTAACTGTTAACTATTGGCCAAGATCTTTCATTGGCCAATTATTTTTTTTTCAATTTTTTATCTTGTTTTTAACTATTTTTATACTATTTTAGAGTATTTTTCACTAGATTTCCCTATTTTTTCTATTAATTTTCCATTAAGTTTATATGTAATTATTAACATAGTTTAATATGTCTATCATTTTAGAAGTTGAATTCTAGACCTCGGTTTTGATATAATTGGTTTTTAAAAAGAGTTATTTTTCATTGGAAATGTATGATTTAAATTCAAAAATATCTTGATTTAGAAACATTTATATATCATATTAAACATATTTTAATGAGTAAGAGGGACCGGTGGTCTAGGGGTATGATACCGCCTTGACATGGCGGTGATCACGAGTTCGAATCTCGTTCGGTCCATTTGCCGTAGTAGTTCAGTTGGGAGAACGCCAGACTGAAGATCTGGATGTCGCTGGTTCAAGTCCGGCCTACGGCACTTTTTTTATCTAAGATATTTTAGTTTTATTAATTACGAACTATTTTTTAAAAAACAATTTATTTTAATATTTAATGTCAAAATAGGCTAAAATAGGCTATAAATAAGTAAAATAAGTTAAAATAAGTTAAATAAAACTATAATAAAAATAAACTAAATAATAAAAAAGAAATAAAAAAAGAAAATTTAAATAAATTATTAAAATTTATTTAAATAAGTCTTGGTCCTGTTTTTTGATTTGGATCTGTTTTTTGATTATCAAGTACATGATTAAGTTGATCCATTATAATGTGTCCTGAGGAAGTTCCGATTTTAGTAACTCCTGCAGCCAATACATTATTTGCCAATTTGTAGTTGTCGATTCCACCAGCTGCCTTCATTTCAAGATGAGGTGCATTCTTTTTCATGATTCTTAAACTTTCCATCAAGGAATAGAAATGTTGTTTTCCATTGAATCCACTTGATGTTTTAACATAATCTGCTCCTCCTTCTTCACACATTCTGGAAGCTCCAGCCATTTCATCTTCGTTAAGAAGTGGGTTTTCGATAATTACTTTAAGAATATGGTCTCCGATTGCTTCTTTAACTGCTGCAATGTCATTTTTCACATATTCGAAGTCACGTTGTTTAATTGAAGGAATATTTGCCATCATGTCAATTTCATCTGCGCCATCTGCGATAGCAGCTTTAGCTTCAGCAACTTTTCCTTCAGTATTTCCTGCACCTAATGGGAAGTCAATAACAGTTACTACTTTCATGTCGGTGTCTTTCAATTCTTCTTTTGCTAATTTAACAAAGTGTGGTAAGACTACAACTGCATAAAAAGGATATTCTTTAGCTTTATTGAAAAATGCTTTCATTTCTTCAACAGTTGCAGTATTATCTAAATGGGTAAATTCAATAGCTTGTGCAAGTTTTTCAGCTTTATTGATCATTTAATTCATCTCCCTATTTTTAAAACGATATAATCTCCAATAAATATGATTTTTACAATTATTTCAATTATTTCAATTATTTCAATTATTTACAATTATTTGCAAAGATTTTATGAATATTAATTATCTAATATTCACAAATCAATATTAGTTTTATATGTATATAATAGTTAGTTTAACTTCAAACTATATAATACTTTTGTCTTGTTAGATTGTTTTGATTTTTTATGTTTTTTTAATAAAACAATGTTGAAAACTAATTATATTAATTTTTTAGCCATATAAGGACCTTTACGTTCATATCCAAATTTACGGTAATAGTTTCTGGCTCCAATACCGCTGATAATCAAAAGCTCCTCTTTGTTTTGGTCAATACTTATCTCTTCAGCACGTTTCAATAGCTTTTCACCAAATCCTGTGTGCTGGCCGATATTATTTCCCTTATGCCCAATCTTTATCATGTTTCCATAAACATGCAATTCACGAACGATTGCTGTCTTATCATCAATCTCTTCTCTATGAGCATCCTTTGATGGCATTCTCAATCTTAGGAATCCTGCAAGGCTTTCCTCATTCTTGTCTTCAATGGATAGGAAGTGCTCCTGTCCATTTGTAGCAATATAATCCTCTTCAAAGAGCTTATAATCATCAATGTTGTATTCTTCCTTGGTCTTCTTATGTCCGATTTCTCTGCATCTTATGCATTGGCAATTGATCTTTTCCTCTTCAAGACGGTTATATACAAGTTCACCAAGGTTTGATTTCTTCACTCCATCTTCAATCAAGGTTGAAGGTATATCCCTTTGGATTCTCATGGTCCTTACCCATTTCGGCAAGATCTTTTTGATTTGAACTATCAAATCAACAGCTTCCCCATCGCTATATGGCCTGTATTTTCCTTCTTTCCATAAGTCATGAAGTTCACTGCCGTCAGTTACAAGACAAGGATAAATCTTCAGCATATCCGGTTTGAAGTTTTCATTTGTGAAGATGGTTTTAAACATTTCCAAATCTTTCTCTGGACATTGTTCAGCTCTTGGCTCATCTCTTTCAAGAGGGAATAGTCCAGGCATCATGTGCATTGCCACCTTTACGCCGGAATCTCTTAAAATCCTATTTGCTTCAATCACATCCTCAACGGTGTGGCCTCTTTTGATCTTTTCATAGATATGATTATGGATGGTCTGGACTCCCAATTCAACACGAGTCACTCCCATGCTAAGCATCTTATCAACATGAGGCTCTTTGCAGTAGTCCGGACGTGTCTCAAAGGTCATTCCAATGCATCTGACCTTGGAGCTTTCATTCACTTTTTGAATATCATCTATCAGGACATAATCATTTGGAGGGTATGTCTTTAAGGCATTGTTGCTGTATGGAGGATATTTCAAAAGGTCCTCTTTAGTAAATGCTTCGACATCATCTATTTCCCGGATGTTTTCAAGTATCACTCCAAAATCGCTCATTGCTTTCAGGCATTGTGAAACAAACCATTCCTGATAGCAGATGTCCTTTGATGGGAATGTACCTCCCATAATGATTAGTTCAACCTTATCAATAGGGTGTCCTACCTTATGCAATTGCTTTAGACGATTGTAGCACTGAACATATGGATGGAATTTAAACATTCTGCCTCTAAGTGCTGCAGGTTCCTCTCCAGTATAGCTTGGAGGTGCGATATCACTTTCAGGACAATAATAGCATCTTCCATGTGGGCATTGGTGAGGATGGCACATCACAGCAACTATTGCCACTCCAGAGATGGTCCTTGTTGGTTTCTTTCTTAATAGGTTGGAAACGATTTTCTTCTCTTCAAGGCTAGCATGTTCCAAGATTACAGAATTGCTCATAAATTTCTTTAAGTTCCTATCTCTGCATAATTGCCTTTTTTCTACTTCAAGCTCACGTCGAGTAGTTATTTTCCCATTTATGATATCCTCTATGATGATTCGACATGCTTCTTCCATCAAGTTCACCTAATGATAATGTTGTTTAAGATTATGTTTTTTTAGTATTTTCATTATTAATTGATTTTTTAAATTACTTATTATATTTGTTTTTAAAATATTAAATTATTTCTTATATTATATAAATTTTATTTCTTATAAAAAATTTTTAGATAAGTTTATATAATTTTCTAATCATATTCATAATTAATTGAGATTATGTATTAAATATTTTTTAGTAAATAATTCTGTCATGAATTATGGATTTTGAATTGACATAATTTCATAAAAAATAATAATTGAGGTAATAAAATGAAAATTAAACAATTATTAGGTATGATGGCTTTAGATGCAAACGCAAATGAAGTTGGTAAAATCGATGATGCTGAATTTGATCCAGAAGAAGGAAAAATCAACGCTATAACCATTGTCCTTAAGAAAAACATTATTTCTTCCAACAAAATCGAAATTGACTTTGAAGATGTAAAAAGCATTGGAGATTACGTATTATTAAATAAGGAAATCAACAAAGAAGCTGCAATTGAAGAATCTAAGAAAGCAAAAGAAGAAGTAGCTGAAGAAGAAGTCGAAGAAGTTGAAGCTGAAATCGTTGATGAGGAAGAAGAAGTTGTTGAAGAGGCTGAAGAAGAAGTCGAAGAAACAGCTGATGTAAAAATAGAATAAATTTAAATTTATTTAATTAAATGCATTATCCAATTGTTTTTTTAAATAATTGATAATGCTAAATATTCTTCTTAGAGGAATTTCTTAAACTTGTTGGTGATAATATGAGTTTTTGTGATATTCGAGGAGAAACAATCGATGTCGGTGCTTTTATAAGATATACTGGTACTGGTACCATAAGCAAAGTTGTTGAATTGAAAGAGGAAGACAACGAACAATGGGTGAAATTAGATGAACCTGCCTTATGGTATGCAGCTGATTCTTTAGAAGTAGTTAATGAAAAAGACATCCTTAGTGTTGAAAGCCTTGATAAGGACACTCTTGAAAAGGTAAAAGACATTAAGGAAGGATATGATGAACTTAATGCAAACTTGAATGATATTCAAGGTTGTGAAGGTGGAGGATAATCCTCTGCTTTTTATTTCTTTTTTTAACTTTTTTTATTATTGATTTTTAGTTAATTTTAGCCTATTTTTTGACTTTTTTTAAATTATAATTAACTTTTTTTTTTAAAAAATAGTAAACAGATAATTTAAGAATTATCTGCGAAGTTTTTAATGCTTTGAGCTAATTTAGGACCTATTCCTTCAACCTTTTGAAGCTCTTTTTCTGAATATGGTCTTAAGTCATCGCCGAATACATCAACCAATGCTCTTGCACGACGTCTTCCTAAACGTTTCACACCAATTACAAGAGGTATGATGTCTTCCTTTACACCATAGTAGAGTCTTGCTGAGAGGAAATCCAAATCTTTTGAATACTGGTATTTTCCAAGAACTTCAAGTGTGTTTTTGGTAAATCTTACAAGCAATGATGCTTCATATGCAGAACGTCTAGTGGATGAGGAATAGACATGATATGCATTTTCTATTTGATACTCTGTTCTTTCATTGATCCATTCAATCAAAGAGACAGCTGTAGCTTCCGGATTGCCTATGTCAAGGGCAAAAAGACCATAGTTTGAAAGCATTTCACGAACAGGGTCTTTGGATTTTCTGCCTTTAAATGAGATTAAAGGCAAATCAGGAGTTTGAGCCAATTGGTAAATCAATTCTTCAGGATTGAATGTGTCAAGATGGTTTGCATATTCCTTGATTTTTACAGCTGTTTCTACACTATAGTTGGATCTTGCTATCAAATTACCGAATGCTGTTGTCTTCAAACCGCTTGGTGTTGCCTGCAATATCTGGTTGTGCAATAGGAATTCCAAAGCATTTTGGATTTCAAACTTCAATCCCTCTTCTGCAAAGAAACTCATTGATGAGTTGGTCATCTGATATCCATAAAAGGTCTTGTTGAAGAAATCCTGAAGGTCTTCTGGAGTCTTTGAGAGAGTTGATGCCACTTGTGCAATGATTTGCTTAAATACAGCATCCTTGTTTTCAATCAATTTTGAATTTGTAGGTTCCACTCGGCCGTTGACATAACGCTCTTCAAGGGTCATGGATTCTTCCATTGATTTTGCAACCAAATAGGAGTACCCCACATCATCATACTGTGGTCTTCCTGCCCTTCCTGACATCTGTTCATAATCAAAGACAGGAATTGCCTGAGGTCCTTGGGAAGTCCATCTGGTATAGTCTCTGATAACAACATATTTTGATGGCAAGTTAACCCCATACATTAAACTTGGAGTAGCTGCAATCATTAGAATATTTCCGTTTCTGAATTCCTCTTCGATAATTTCCTTTTGTTCACTGAACAATCCTGCATGGTGGAAAACAGCTCCGTTTTCACAACTTTCAGCTAATTTAAGGCAGGTTGAAGTTGGCCTTGATCCCTTTTTCTCAGGAACCGCAAGCAACTTGTCCGCAACTTCCTTGAAACGTTGCTTTTGCTCTGCAGTGGTTTTCCTTTTCAGTTTTCCAGCAACATAGCTTGCCAAACTTTCTGTAAATCTTCTTGTTGAAACAAAGCTTAATGCTTGTGAATCGTCTTCTAATGCCTTTTCCAAGACCTTTACAACTACATCGTTCTTATTTTTGGTATTGAACATTTCAGTATCCAACACATCCTTATGAAGTGGAACTGGCCTGTAGTCATGCTCTACAACAGTTGCATCCAGCCAGGTCTCTATCTCTTCCATATTCTCAAGTGTAGCGGATAATGCAATGATTCTTAATCCTGGATTGATAATCTTAGCCCTTGTGATTGCACATTCTATTGTTGGGCCTCTTGAAAATTCGCCGATCATATGGAATTCATCGATGATTAATGTATCGACTTCCCTAAGTGCATCCCAAGAAAATCTGGTGAGTGCATCAAATGATTCAAAGACCATAACTGATAAGTCTGAAGAGGATGGGTGTTTTCCTACCTTAATTCCAAATTCCTCAAATTTCTTGAATTCCTTCACTTTTTCATTTTGAATTGAAAGAAGAGGTGCAGCATAAACCGCTTTTCCCCCATCTAAAATGGATTTGAGTGCTGCCATTATCCCCAATACGGTTTTCCCACTGGCGGTAGGAATAGCTATGACACAATTCTTGTTGTTTTCAAGGTATCCTGATTCTATAACTGCCTTTTGGGCAGGATTAAAATCTTCAATGTAGGGATAGCAGCTATTGATTATTGTCTTTATGTTTTCTGGGATGTTTTCCATAGTAATCAGTCAATAAATTTTATAATTCTTAGATGTATAACTCTTAAAATCGTATATTCTTAAAATTGTATAATTTTCAAATTTTATAATATTATTTGTTTTTAATATAAAATCTCACTTATCATAGAGCATTTGATGAGTTTTTTTAGATTTTCTCTTTTTTAAGCACTACAATGTCAGAAATCTTAGTGTCTGGGTATTGGCCGTCTTCATCCTTTTCAACCGCTTTTGTCATGTCCCAAATTGTTAGGAGAGCTACACTGACTCCTGTAATCGCTTCCATTTCAACACCGGTTTGTCCGGTTAATCTGCACTGGCATGTCGCAGTGATTTCAGTTTCTCCAACATCAAACTCTATTTCAATTCCACTAAGATTCAATGGATGGCAGAGCGGGATAATGTCTGATGTCTTTTTAACAGCCTGGATTCCAGCTATTTGAGCAGTTGTCAATACATTTCCCTTTTTGATTTCTGCATTTTTAATCATATCAATTGTCTCTTTTTGAAGATGGATCTTTCCACTTGCCTTTGCAGTTCTTCTTTGCTGTGGCTTTTCTCCAACTTCCACCATATGCACACCAGTTTCAGTTAAGTGTGTAAATTCCTTTTCTCCCATATAATAACCTCTTTCTTAATTCAATGAAAAGTATAATAATATTTTTTAAACTTTTTTTTTTTAAAATTGATTTTTTATATTTATTTCTATTTTTAGTTTATTTTTTATAATTAATAACTCTTATCGAAAATTTGATTATAATTTCGCTAATTAATTATTATTTTTTAATTTAAATCCAAATTATTCATTCAAATCAATTTTCCAATGATTTCATGACATTTCAATTCAGTTCATCATAAGGCAATTTGGTTTCTGCAAAGTCTTTTGCACGGTTCCTTGCATTTGATTTGAATTTCTCCATCAATTCCTCATCACCTAATATCCTATCAATTGCATTAGCCAAATCCTTGCTGTCATTTGGATCAATCAATAAACCTACATCCTCTGTAATGATTTCCTTGATTCCACCTACATTACTTCCAATCACAGGTTTACCACAAGCCAATGCCTCAATCAGCACAAGACCGAAACTTTCTGTAAATGAAGGAAGGACAAGCAAATCGCAGCTTGGGTAGATGTCCTCAACATCCATTCTTGAACCTATGAAGTAGACATTGTCAAGATTTCCATCAAAGTATTCCTTCTCAGCCTTTTCCTTCAATTGATTCAAGAGAGGGCCATCACCAACAATGACAAGATTGGCTTTGGTGTCCATCTGTTTCTTAGCTTCAAGGAGCAAGTCAACATTCTTTCTTTTAATTATATTTCCGACAAATAAAATGATAGGTTTGTCTGCAGCTATGTTGAATTCTTGAGCCAACTCTTTTCTAAATTTACTTTGGTTCTCTTTTGTAGTTTTAAACTTGCCTATATCTACACTATTCCAGTGCAATCTTGTCTTTTCTTCAATTTTTGGAATTTTTGTGTTGATGATTTCATCTTTCAGTGCTTTGCTCACTGCAAGAACCACATCAGCATCATTCAATACTTTTTTAATAAGAGGTCGTGTATAGGATTGCTTTTTATACATTTCAAACATGTCTGATCCATGTGCAGTCACATAGGTTTTTGTTCCAGTTGATTTGCCTGCTTTAACCGCTGCCCATCCTGCAGGGAACAGGTAGTGGCCGTGGATTATATCAATGTTTTCCCTTTCTATCAGTTTTTTAAGTTCCTTTTTGGCATTGATTGCAAACAGCATGCCTCTAAGGCCTGGAATGTTAATTCCTTTTGTGCCGATTACATGGATTCCATCAATATCCTTAATGTCCTTGTGAGGATAGGTTATCACATAGACTTCATGGCCTTGCTTGATCAATTCCTTTGATAGGCTGTGTATATGAACTCCAACTCCTCCAATATGTGGTGGAAACTGTCCAACCATTGCAATTTTCATGTTTTTACCTCTTATAAAAAGTTTTCATTGATTTAAATTTGAATATTTTAAATCGTGATTTATTTTATTTCTATAAAAATTATTTTTTAGTATAATTTTTAGTATAATTTTTAGTATAATATTATAATATATCTGATTAATTCTATTTATTTTTATTTTAAAATAGTGTTTCGTTGCATAAAAATTAATCGGAAAGTAGTTAAAAATAGAATGTTTAAAAATAGTTAAAAGTTTGAAAATAAAATTTTTAAAAAAAAAGAAAAATGTATTAGAAAATTGTAAAAACAATTATTCTAATCTTTCTAATAATTCTTCAAGAGTTGGAGCACCAATAAATGCTAATGAATTGTTGATTGCAATTGCAGGTACTGCATGAACTCCATAGTCAATAGCTAAATCTCTGTTAGCAGGATCAGCAATACTGAGGATTTGTACGTCCATTTCGTCTCCTAATTTCGCTTTTGCTTCTTCAACAACTTTTACTGCACCTGGGCAGTGTGGGCAAGTTGGTGAGGTAAATACTTCTACTTTGTATGCCATTTTATCACCTTTGATTTTTTATTCAATGAATTTTGTAGTTTTTATAAATTTATTATTATATTATTGTTCGTTGATATATAAATATTCCTATTTAAAAAAATTTATAAGATTTTGATTAATGAATTTTAAGATAAGCCATATGCCTATTTTATCCTAGAATTTTACTTAAGTCATAGTTGAATAAATTATTTTCTCCTAAAGTTTCAGTTAGGCTTTTTTTAGCTTTTGGATAACTGGATGTGGTATAATTTGTTGCATTTCCTTTTGATGCAGCTATTTTGATAGCCTTATTCTTAGTTCCAATCTTATCAATAAGTCCTAAGTTTTTAGCTTCATTTCCATTGTATCTTTTTCCAAATGCCAATTTTGCAACATAATTTGGTTCCAAGTCTCTGTTTTCAGCTATTTTCTTAATGAATTGGGTATAATCCTGATCAATCATCTTTTGACCGTTTGCAAGATTGTCTGGGTCTGTATTATTGGATTTTTTCAATTTGAGATACTCCTCATTATACACTCCAGTAAGCTTTTCTTTAGAGTATTTTCCACTATCAATAAAGCTAAGGCCGATTCCTCCAATTGATGAGGATGGGCTTGCAACAATGGAATCTGCACTTGTGGCAATCAGATAGCTTTCATCCAATCCCTTATCTCCAATGTATGCAATAACAGGTTTAGGTGAATTCTTGATGTCTTCAACTATTTCTGAACATGCCGCTTGGCTTCCACCTTTACTGTTTATATCCAAGACAATTGCCTTTACATTAGGGTTGGAATTTGCTTCATTTAGCGCATTCTCTATTTGGCTTGCACTTGTAAATGCATTAGTTGAGTTGGATGAATCGTATGTAACAGTTCCACCAATGCTTATCACTGCTATTTCATCCTGTTCCATCGCTAAATTGCCGAATGGTAAAATAAGAATTAAAAGCAACACTATAGCTAATATAATAAATGCGCCTATTCCTACATTAAGCCATTTTGAATTATTTTCACTCATAGTATCACTCTTGTTTTTTTTATTAATCATGATTCGAATTGTCTATGAATATTTTATATAAATATTCACTTTCATTTTTAAAAATTATTGTATTATAATATATTTACTTACATTAATATAAAGTTTATTTTTTTAAAAAAATCATATGATACTTTCATTGATTTACATTAAATATATATCATTTGATTTTAAGATTAATATATAGATTTATTAAAGATAATTAGGTGATTTTTTGACTAAAACAGTATTTTCTCCAGGTTCTGCAACAATAATCAATGCTATTTCAACAGGTTTCGGTTCTGCATTCGGTATAGGCTTAGGTATTGAGGCGGAGGCTAAGTTTTCTGATGTGGGTGTCAACTGCTCATCAGATATAGGGGCTGACCCTCATTTGATGAACTTATGTGTGGAACAGGTTTTAGACCATTATAAGATAGGAAGTGCATTGGATTTCGATGATATCATACCTAGCTTGGATTTTGGAAATGGGCAGGGAATTGAAGTCAATACAAAATCCAATTTGCCTTTAGGTTCAGGTCTTTCTTCAAGCAGCGCTTTATCCAATGCGGTTGTCATGGCAACTGCTGCATTGGTTGCAAGCGAGTTCTGCCTTGAGCCATTGACAGATCTGGAAATGATAAACATGGGTATTGATGCATCCCTTGAAGCAGGAGTTACTATTACAGGCGCTTTTGATGATGCTTCAGCATCTTTCTTTGGAGGATTAACAATTACAGACAATGGCAATAGGGAGATTTTGCATCAGGAAAGAATGCCTGATTATGATGTTTTGGTATTTATGCCGGATAAGGAATCCCTAAGTGGTTCTTCTGATGTTGATAGAATGAAATTGGTTGCTCCATTTGTAAGCATGGCCTTTAACAAGGCTCTTGATGGAGATTTTCTAGAAGCTTTGACATTAAATGGACTATTGTATGGTAATGTTTTAGGATTTGACAATAACATTGCCCTTGATGCACTTGAGAAAGGAGCACTTGCTTCTGGATTGTCTGGAACCGGGTCTTCATTTGTAGCTATTGTTGATGAAAGTTCAATTGATGGTGTTAAGGAAGCTTGGGCATCATATGATGGCAGAGTCATTGAAACAAGTGTGGACAATAGGGGAACAAGGATTATTTAATTTAGTAAATCTAGATATTTGTTGCAATTTATTGTTGGTTTTTAGATTATAAGGTGACATAATGAGGTTTTGTTTTAACTGTGGAACCAAGCTTTTAGAGGAGAATCAGAAGTTCTGCATTAAGTGCGGAACTAAATTGAAAGAGGATCTTTCTGATTTGGAGTCTGGAAATACTGATGATGATCCTCAAATCACTAATTATTATGATTATTTTGATAATGCTGCCGATGATGATTTAATCAAGAGTGAAAGCAGAGGGAACGTAAATATTTTATTAAATGCCGTCGATATGGAAAACAATACTTTCTTGAAAGTAGAAGAAGGCTTTGATGATAATGATATGGACAGGGTATTTACTCATTTGAAGGCCAAGGCCCATGCGCATGATGAATATCAAAAACGTTTGATTTATGAGGAAAATAAAAAGAGGAAAGAATATGGCAGTTACGACCATGACGACGAATGGCAGCGCATTCTAGATGCTGAAGACTCTGAAGACAGAGAGCCTATTTGGGTCATGGATTTCAAGAATGCTCCAAGACATCCTTTTGCCCTACATGAGATTTACAGTCAAGGAAATTTAGTTTTAAAGTCTGCTATTGGAACTGATGAGCATGATCAATGGCTAAAAAGAAAACGGGAACGTGAAGAGTTGAAAAAAAGACTGAGGGAATATGAAGAGTGAGAGAAAGAGAAAGCTAATATGTGATTGAAAAAAATTGGAATTAAGATTTGAAAAAGAGACAATTTGAGGGGGAATATTAATTTTTTTGCTTGAGGGGATATTGTGGAAAATGAGTTGGATGAAGTGCTGGAAAAGATTGACAATCTGATTGGTAGCTGCCGTTATATGGACTGCATGGTGTTTTTCGAAAAATCCTTGAAAAAATATCCTGAAGGTATTAACTTACACGAATCCGAAAAAATCGATGATTTCAATTTGGCAATAAACAATAAGGTTTCATCAGGATATAGGAATGCCTTGAAAACAGATTCCAACAATCCAGTGCTTCTGGCATGTATGGCACATTTCTATCTGAGGATTGCTGAATATGTTAAGGCCCTTATGCTAATTAATAGGGCTTTGGAAATAGATGAAGGATACATGTTTGCATTGCTTAACAAAGCTCAAATACTGCATCAAATGGGGCGATATGAGGATGCGGTTGACGTCTGCTATAGGATGCTGAACATTGACAGCAAATATGCTTCTGCTTTGGTAGAAACAGCTTCAATCTCCTATGATTTGAAGGATTATGACATGGCCTTTAAGTTAATTGATAAAGCCTTGAGGATTGAGCCTCACAATAAGGATGCAATTGATGCAAGAAATGAATTTCTACATAATCTGGATGATTTAGTTTAGTTCTTTAAATTATATATTGGCAAATTTTTATCTAATTTTGCTATTTTTTTATCTATTTTTTAAAATAAAGTGGTCTGCTTGGTTTTATCTCTACTTGGAAACTCATGCAGGTATTCGAATATTTCATCTGGATTGTTCATTATATTGTTTTCATTTGTTCTTTTATAGAAGATCTTCATTAGTTCCTTTTGATTTGGACTAGCTATTCCATAGCTCTCTCCATAAGTCTTGATGTACTTTTCCTTAAGTCCAGGGAAATGCTTGTCTAACTTGTTATAGAAATATTCTCTGTTTCCTTCCCTTAAGGTCATTCCCATTCCAAAGCAGATTATTCCTTTTACATTTGATTCTATGCAATAGTCAAGTATTCCATTTATGTTTTCTTTTGTATCGTTAATGAATGGGAGAATCGGGCATAGCCAAACGATTGTAGGTATGTCATGTTTATCTAGAATTTTCAGTACTTTCACTCTTTCCTTTGTAGTGCATACGTTAGGTTCAAGAATCTTGCACAAGTCCTCATCGTATGTTGTCAATGTCATCTGAATGACTACCTTTGCCTTTTCATTGATCTCTTTAAGCAAATCCAAGTCCCTGAGCACTAGATTGGATTTTGTGATGCAAGTAAATCCATGACCGTACTTGTTGATGAGCTCCAATGATTCCCTAACGCTTTGCATCTTCTTTTCAAGAGGTATGTATGGGTCTGTCATAGATCCTGTTCCAATCATGACCTTTTCCTTTTTATTCCTTAGGGCTTTCTTAAGGAGTTCTGTTGCATTTTCTTTCACTTCAATGTCCTCAAATGCATGGTTCATATTGTAGACTTTGCTTCTTGAGTCGCAGTAGATGCAGCCATGAGTGCAACCTCTGTATAGGTTCATTCCGTTCTTGTTGGACAGGATGCCTTTAGCGTTAACGTAATGCATGATTTCACTTTTTTATTATTCTTAAAATGAGAAAAATGTCAATTCAAATCAAATAAATCTATCTCTTCAAATTGGTTAAAGAATTTATCTAATGATACCACTTGATCCATTTCAAAGTTATTTGCTATAACAATGCTTGAACAGTCAATAAAACTTGCTCTATATGTGTCTCCATTATATTTTTTAAATAATGTAAACACTCTATCATTAAATCTTTCGATTTCATATTCATTTAAAATAATGAAATTGTCAGTTAGAAAATAATATGCCTTTTTTGCCAATTCAATGCTCTTTGTTTTTAGCATAATGACTGTTGTAATTTCTTGAAGTATCCCATTGCTGATATAACATTCATTTTCAAATAAAATTTCCTTGTTCCTTTCAATTATCTCTCTGTTTGTATCATTTCTCTTGAATATTGGGATGATGAATGAACTATCAATAAATAATTTAGCCATTATAAACCAACTCATCTACGTTCCAATCCTCACCATCATCATCAATCATTCCAAACACATCATCAAAGCTTACTTTTTGTCTAGGAGTTATTATAATTGAATTTCCTTTTATATCCCATTCGAATATTGTTTCTTTGTCTATTTTGAAATGATTGAACTTTTCTTTTATTATTTTAGGCAAATGAAGCTCATCATTGCCGTATAATTTGCTGCTTGCAAGGCTCATAATAATCACATCTTTTTAGTTTTTTCTGAATATTTTTATATAATCCGAATTATATAAAATTATCTGATTTTTAATTTTTTTAAACATCTGAAATAATAAGAATTTAAATTTTATGCTTATCACCAAATTTGAAAGATTCTCTTAATTTCAATAAGCATGTTTATATAAGATGAACTATAAAGTATATTTATTATCAAAACTATGGAGTAATTTTTGTGGATGAAAAAGAAATAATGAGTCTGTTTGAAAAGGAAGAAGACGCTCAAAATGTTCTTGAAAAGTCTAGAAAAAGAATCGATGAAATTGATAATGATTTAGTTAACTTAATAAGTGAAAGAACTTCACTTGCTAGGGATATTGTTTTGGCTAAAGTTTTTTTAGGCATGGAAATTCAGGATAAGTCAAGAGAAGCTCAAGTTCATGCCAAAGTAAATAAATTAGCTGAAGACTTGAAAATTGATAAAGATATTCTTAGCGATATTATGGACATGCTAACAACTTTAAGTAAAAATCGACAAAAAGAAATATTGGAGGAATGATTATGGGAAATATTAGAACCTCATTTGTAAAACGTATATCAAAAGAATTAATCGAAACTCACCAAGGCAAATTTACTACCGACTTTGAAGAAAACAAAAAATTAGTAGCAGAATACTCTACTGTAAGTACTAAACATTTAAGAAATAAAATCGCAGGATATGTTACAAGGCTTGTCAGGTTAGAACAAACCAGAGATTAAGCTTTTTTCATATTTTTTT
>NZ_JAZNIB010000230.1:0-2699 GCF_045577275.1 Methanobrevibacter sp. | reverse complement strand
ATTAGTAAAAAAAGTTAAAAAAGTTAAAGAAAGCATATGAAAATTTTAAGAGAAAAATAAATGAAAATAGAGGATTAATAAAAAAAAATTAGGAGAATCATTAGCTCCAAAAGTTTGAAAATGGAGAATAATCCTCAGATTCCTCTTCAGAGCCTTCCTCATCATAATCATAATCTTCATCATCATCCTCTTCAATATAACGATTTATCTCATCATCAAGGGAATCCTCTTCTTCCTCATCATCATTTTCTATTGATTTGAGAGACTTGAGATTGAAGACATTAATGCTTTCCTCATTTTCCTTGACATTCAATTTCTCTTTGAAAATCTCATCGAGGCTCTTGTCTTCTTCGCTATGACCTTCAAATCTTTCATTATAAATAAAACCGTCATCTGATGAATCAATGAGATTGTCTTCGTTATTGAAAATGGAATCTTCTGAACTTGAATCAGCACCATAGGAATCATTTATTCCAAAACTTGGAAAATCTTCAAATAGGGAATCATTATTGAGATGAATGGAATCGTTTGTTGAACCACTTACACCAAACTCTTCAATATCCTCAAACTTAAAGTTACTTTTAAAATTATTGTAATCCAAGTCCTGCTTATTTGTATCTGCCAATATGAAAGCTGTTTTGATGATTTTCAACCAATCCAAAGCATCATCTTTTGACTCTGCACATATTGCTCCTTGACCTATCATGAGGTTTTTAGGACGGAAATTATCAGTGCTTATTAAAATGAACTTATAGACATCTTGGGAGAGATATTCACCGAATAGATCATACCATAAATCATTTAATGAATAGACTTCAAGGGAATTCTTGCTGTGAATACCCTCAAATCTTGATTTCAAATCTGAATAATCTGATTTGATTTTATCCAGTTCTCTTTGAAGGATTTTAACCTCTTCAACCAATTTTTCGTTTCTTTCCCTAATGGCTTTGGATTCCTTGATTAAAAGGTCATTTTCCTTGCTTGTCTTTTCATGCTTGATTGATTCCTCTTCAAAATCCTTCTTCACTTCCATATATTTTCTTTTTGAATTGTTGATGGAAGATAAATTGGAAATGCTGTATAAGCCTCCACGAATAATGGAATTGGCTATTTCATCCTCAAAGATATTTTCATCATTATAATCATATTCATAATCATTCAACTGCTCAAGTGAAGGGAGCTTTAGATATTCAATAAGATTCAAGTCATTTTTCAAAGCCTTTTTAAGACTTTGATATAACTTATGGCCTTCAGCATTGGATTCGGCAGCAACCAACACCAAATCAGCACCAACAATTGTATTTTTAGCTATTTCAATATCCCTTGTTGGAATGATGGAAGAAATATTTACATTGAAATTAGACAAATCAAAATTGCTTACCGCTTTAGAAATAAACTCCAAATAATCTAAATTTGTTAAGATAATCCTAATATCGACTAGTTTAGAATCAGCATTTAATTCATTTGAGAAATCGTTTCCATATTCATTAAATCCATATTCATTTTCTCTAAATTCATTATCCATTCTAAGACCTCCATCTCTAAAGCTGTCTAATTCTTAAGTATTAAAAAAATTAACTGTGAATCTTCTTATGCCATTTCCATGCAGATTCAACTATATCTTCCAATTCGGTGATTTCAGGTTTCCATTTCAAAATCTCTTCTGCCTTTTTGGAATCTGCTATTAAAATATCAGGATCTCCAGCACGTCTTCCTTCAATCTTAACCTCAAAATCAACACCTGTAACCTTCTTGCAGGTGTCAATAACTTCTTTTACAGAAAATCCGCTACCGTTTCCTAAATTAAAAATATTGCTGTCATTAAATGGCTCTTCTAAATATTGCAATGCCTTTAAATGAGCATCAGCCAAATCATTTACATGAATATAATCCCTTACACATGTTCCATCAGGAGTGCTATAGTCATCTCCAAAGATGGAAATGCTATCTCTTCTGCCAATAGCCGCATCCAAGACCAAAGGAATCAAATGAGATTCAGGATTATGGTCTTCACCGATTTCACAATCCAAATCTGCACCTGCAGCATTGAAATATCTAAGGGAAACATATTTCAAATCTCCGAAATCAGATTCATCCTTTAATAGATTCTCAACCATCATTTTTGATTCTCCATAAGGATTGATCGGTTTCAATTCATGGTCTTCACTTATTGGAATGGATTTTGGAATTCCATATAATGCAGCGGTTGATGAGAAGATGAATTTCCTTACTCTAAATTCCTTCATGACTTGAAGCAGATTCAAAGTGTTTTCAAAATTGTTCTTGAAATATTTTTCAGGCTCTTCAACACTTTCAGCTACAGAAGAAAAAGCAGCAAAATGCATTACCGCTTCAATCTCATTATCTTGAAAAATCTCTTTGATCTTATCGGTATCCTCTAAATCTGCATTTACAAACTGCCCCCATTTTACAGCAGATTTATGGCCTTTGGATAAATTATCCAAAACTATTGTTTCATAACCTGAATTATTAAGTAATTTGTTGACATGGGAGCCTATATATCCTGCTCCACCGGTTACTAAAATCATAATATCACTTAAAAATTTTTTTTGATTATTTTAATTTTTTTATATAAATTATATTATATTTTAGTTTATTTTATAATATATTTAACTTTTTAGTTTTTTTATAAAAAAATAAGGAAAATAATAAAGAAATAAGCAAAATAAATAAAAATA
>NZ_JAZNIB010000229.1:0-4010 GCF_045577275.1 Methanobrevibacter sp. | reverse complement strand
GCAACTGTTGTGTCTATTTCACCAAAACCACTTAATCCAATTCCATCAGCATGCTTTAAAAGCTTCCTGATTGCTATCTTCACCTGACGATAATTGGCATCCTCACCATAGAATGAACTGTCTCTGGCAAGTATTATAGGGGTTATTGGAATATCCTTTGCCGCTTCCTTAAGAAGCTTGACTCCTTCAAGGCCACCTTCACGATAATCTATGAAATGACTGATTCCAAGATTGTACATATCCCACATTGACTCTCTCATCGCTTCGATAAGCTCATCATCACTTGCAGATTCCAAAGCCTTATGCTTTATTCCATTAGGTGGCTTTACAACCTCATCCAAACTTAATCCATCACCTTCATCCTTGATTATTGAGTCTCCAATATGGGTATGTGCATTGATGAACCTTGGGCAAACTATTTTGCCTGATGCATCTATTATTTCTCCTTTCTTAGCATCCTTGGAGATTTCAATGATTTTGTTTTCATCATCAATGACAATGTTTTCCTTAACAGGATTCAAATCAATACCTTTTAGGATTAATCCATTTGCTATAGTCTTCATCAATAATAATTTTAAAATAAGTTTTATATATTTTTATTTAAAAATTATTAATCAAGAAAGACTTATTTTTTTAGGGATGTGAAATCATGGAAACAATTAGTGAATTTAAAGGATTGAACGGAAACATTGTAGCGTTTAAGGAAGCAGTCGGAGATGTTGAAAAAGTTACCTTTTTAGGAACTCCTGGTGTCTGCACTCCTTTTGCAGCATTATTCTCATATGCAATAAGAAATAAGGAATCCCATTTCATTAGCGGAACTGACATTGGCGCTTGTCACCAATTTGAATTCAAGCCATATGGAATGCAGCTAAATGAAGAGACATCCGATCCTCATGACTCTGATGCTGTTGTCCTATTAGGTGGACTTACCATGCCTAAAGCAAATACTGATGTTGATGATTTGAATAAAACCATTGCAGAAATCCTGAAGGATGATGGTAAAATCATTGGTGTTGGATACATGGACATGTTTACCAAAGCAGGATGGTTGGATAAGGTTGACTTTGACTGCATTGTAGATGGAACATTGACTGGAGTCACTAAAAAATAAGAATAAAAAAGATAAAAATTAATTAAAAAAAATTGATGAAAAAATATTAAAAAAAAAGAAAAATGAATTATCCTGATTTAATCGTTGGATAATTCCAATTTTTTATTTATATCCCTTGCTTGGAGAGTGTAATAGACAAAAAATCCTGCCCAAAATACTGCAGCGAAGATGCAAGCTATTACAACCCAAGTAATTATTGGACCGATTCCTAAGCTAATCGGCATCCATTGCAAGTAAACTGCAACAGCAAACAATACACCCATACCAATTACCATTTGGAATATGACTTGAAGTGGAAATGGAACTTCTTCCTTGTCATAAATTAGTCCGCTTAAGCTAAATGCCCATCCAACAACTATAGATCCAAAGAATGCACCTATTATTTCAGTCCCACTAAAGGAAACATTCCCAGGACCTGCCGCATAAGATCCCAATACCATTACAAGCATTACAACGAAGCATCCTACAAATGCTCCCATTGATAACCTTTCTATTAAATTCAATTTCATATAACCACCTTTACAAATAATCATTATCAATAAATATCATAAATCTAGAGCTTCCTTAAAATCGGATAGGTACTTTCTTGAAATGTTATCCTTCAATCCGTTCTTAAGCTCAATAAACATCATTCCCCTTAAAGAAGGAGCCACTCTTTTTATCTTTCTTAAATTGACAATAGTTGCCTTTGAAACCCTTACGAAATTAGAGTCAAGATTCTCTTCAATCTGATAGAGAGGTTTTTTAACCAAATAATCCTTATTTTCTGTATAGACTTTGGTCTGCTTATCCTCAACCCTAATCATAAAGATGTCTTCAAAGTCCAGAAGAACAATATCCTGTCCCTTTTTTACAGCCAAAATTGAATTGTCACTGCTTCCTTCTTCTTCATCTTCAGCTTCATTTTCCAAAAGAACCATTGCCTTTTGAATATTGTCAGTCAATGCATCTGTATAGATCTCTGCATAAGGCTCTTCCAGGTCTTTTGAAACAAACAAATTCACTTTCATAAAATTACCAAACAATTTTTCTTAAATAAATAATAATCAATTTAAAATATTGTTTTTTAATAAAATAAACATTTTTAAAATAATGCTTATTTTCTCATCTTTTCCATTTCCTTTTCAATCATTTGATCCCTGTATTTATCATCAAATTTTTCAAAGAAAACAAAGGTTTTAAGATAATGGGATACTAAACCGATTCCCCAGAAAAGGGTTACCCAATAAAACCACCATTCACCACGGGAAAACAAGACATTTATAACAATAAGTATTATGTTTACAGCAATGAAACTGTATAAATGGTGATAAAAGTCCATCTTTTCATCTACTCTTTTTTCTGCTCTACTATATAATTCACTTTCAGACATAAAATCACACTTAATATAATTTGTTTTTTTTTTAATTTTCTAAATGATTAATGAAATTCCATTTGTCTTTAGATACTATTACTTAGTTGATTATTATATAAATGAATACTTATCCAAATTAACAAGATGCAAAAATCACATGCTGAAATGCAAATAAGGGAGATGAGATGAAAATGGAAAAATGCAAAATGCAAAAACTTGACATTAAAATGCAAATAATGAATATTAAAAATAGATATCATTAAATATTTTCTTTTAGAGAATTTTATAAGTGATGATGATAAAGAATTATTAAGAAAAATCAAAAACATTTAAAAGTCCTATAAATCAAGTTTACTGAAATAGATTAGAGAGTAATAAAATGTCAAAAAATGCAGATGATAATGAAATAATAAAAGAATTAATAGCCATTACAAAGGATAAGGAGAGCTGGAAAGAAAATATAGGCGCTGTTGCTCTTAAATTGAATGATGATTATCCTGTTGCAGTAAAGGCAAAGGCATTATGGATTCTTGGAGAAATGGGTTTGAAATATCCTGAAGAAATAGAACCATATATCAATGATATTGCAGCTTACCTTGACAATGATTATTCCAAATTGAGGGAAAGATCTGCCAATGCAATTGGAAGAATAGGCAGAGCAGACAAAGATCTAATAATCGATCATATTGATACATTGATGAAACTGAAAGATGATGAGTATGGGAATGTGAGACATGCATTTATTTGGGCTTGTGAAAATATAGCTGTAAACGCTCCGGACATCTTTTGTAAAAAGCTTGACATATTTTATGAAATGATTTCAGATTCTGGAGATAAGGTTAGGATAGAAGCTCCTGAAATGTTTAGGGTTGTTGGAAAAAGAAAACCAAATTGTGTGAAACCTTATTTAGAAAGATTAGAATACATTGCAGAAAATGATGAAAACCCTACTGTTCGTATCCATAGTGCTGGTGCAGTTAGAATAACAAGAAAAGCATTGAAAGAAAGTGAAGAATCTAAATAGCTATGCAAATACCCTACTACAAATGACTTGATAAAAATCCAAAATATATATTAATGCATATGTAAAGAAATTATAATATGAACAATGAAACTTTTATGGAAACAGGTAGGCTTGAGGCATTTTATGATGCAATCATTGCAATCATAGTTACTGTGCTCGTTTTAGAACTGCCGCAACCTGCAGCCCCAACACTTGCATCCATTTGGGCATTAAGAACCTCTTATTTTGCATATTTAATCAGTTTTTTAGTGTGTGCCAACCTATGGCAATACCACCACATTATCTATAATCATGTAGAAAAGATCAACACTAAAATCATTTGGCTGAATATTTTTCTAATGTTGATATTCTCTTTAATCCCATATTTGACAACTTTTGTAGCAAATAATCCCAATTCATTTATTCCACAGGCATTATATGGATTGGACTTCATTATCGTAGATATCATCTTGTATATAATGGCAAAGTCTCTGCTAAAGATCAATGAGGAAAACAAGGATAACATAATAGATGCATTC
>NZ_JAZNIB010000228.1:0-1941 GCF_045577275.1 Methanobrevibacter sp. | reverse complement strand
TAATATTTTAAAAAAATAATGAATAAAATTGATGATATGCAAAAAATTGATGTATAACGAAGTAAACCGAAAATCAGGACTAAAACCCGAGAAAATCAAAAAAAATTCAAAATTCAAAATCAAATTTTTGACATGATTGTTCAATCATTTTTCTAAAATTATATTCATATGAAAACATATAGTCATATTAAATACAATAATAATTAAAGGAGTCAAAATATGAAAATTCTTGGAATTTGTGGAAGTCCACGTGAAGGTGCAAGTGAATTCTTATTGAAGAGGGCATTGGAAGAGCTTGAAAGTGAAGATTCATTTGAAACAATCTTTATAAGCGTAAGGGATAAGGACATTTCACCATGCACTCACTGCAACGATTGTGTGGAAACAAAGGGAAAATGTTCAATTCATGACGATATGGATGAAATCTATGATGCCCTTAGGGAAGCTGACGGCATAATCCTCGCAAGCCCTGTTCATTTTGGAAGCATATCCGCTCAATTGAAGGCCGTCATTGACAGATGCCAGGCTATGATTATGGAAGACCTGGACATATTTAAAAACAAGGTAGGTATTTCAATAGTTGTTGGCGGCGACAGATCTGGAGGTCAGGAGTTGGCTATCCAGCAGATTAACACATTCTACCTTTTGAATAAGATCATTCCATTAAGCGGAGGATCCTTTGGAGCCAATTTAGGAGCGTGCCTATGGTCACAGGATGATGGTGCTGAAGGTGTTAAGAAAGATGAGTATGGGCTTAAGACATTGGATATGACAATAAGCAATTTTAAAGAGTTTTTATTGGAGTTTAAAAAACAATAGCTATCCATCTTTTATCAAAACATATATAAGTAAAAATTTATATAATAAAAGTAATTTATAGTAAATGGACATTTAATCACAATTTAATGTTGATTTACTGCTTTAAAAAATAAACAATAAAACTTATTTTTATATTTAGGTGTAAATATGGGCGAGGCAACCGGAGGTTCTAAGGTAGCTAAAGGAAGTGCTATAATATTTATTGGAAATATTATCTTCCGTGTAGGAGGATACATCTACCGTTTCCTTATGGCATCACTTTTAGGACCTGCAGCATATGGTATACTTGGGCTTACAACTCCATTTCAGGGAATATTCCAGGTATTATCTGCAGCAGGGCTTCCACCGGCAATAGCTAAATACGTTTCTGAATACAATGCTCTTGATGAAGAGGATTTGGCTCGCCAAACTGTCTTTACGGCATTGAAGATAATGGTCTTTTTAGGATTTTTCTTTGGGCTCATTATGGTATTCGTTGCCGCACCTATCATTACAGCATATTTCCAAAAGCCAGAGGCATTATTGCCACTTCAGGCTGTTGGTCTTATCACACCATTCAGTGTAATCGTTGGAGCTTTCAGAGGTGCATTCCAAGGGGTATACAAAATGGAATATATCCTTTATACACGTGCGATTGAACAGATCTTCATGATTCTCTTTGCTACTGCACTTGTAATACTTGGTTTATCTACCTTTGGTGCAGTATTAGGTTCTGTGCTTGGTTTTGCAGCATCTGCAGTATCTGCAGTTTACATATTCAAAAGGTATATGGGAAAATATATCCCTCCTGCAAATCCTGACTTCAAATTCACATTGAGACAGGAATTAGGCCTTGCAAAGAAACTCCTTTTCTTCTCAATTCCAGTTACAATCACTGCACTTGCTGAAATGGGTATCTACAGTATCTGCACATTGCTTATGGGAGGATTCTTAGCTGCATCTGCAATCGGTTACTTCACAGCTGCAGACCCTATATCAAGACTTCCTTTGATTGTATCAAGTTCCCTTGCTACAACAATTCTTCCTGCAGCATCTGAAGCATTTGCCTTAAAGGATCAGGCATTGCTTGAAAAATATGTAAATGCATCCTATAAGTATGGAATGTTCTTTGTTATTCCAATG
>NZ_JAZNIB010000227.1:0-3445 GCF_045577275.1 Methanobrevibacter sp. | reverse complement strand
TAATTATTTTATTAGTTATTTTATTTTATTTAGTAAAGAGTGGTAGAATGGAAATTCTAAAATATGATAAGGAAACTGCAGATGATTTAATCAAAAGGTCACAGGCAGACATCAATGAAATCTTGAACATAGTTTCAGATATTCTCAAAGATGTAAAAGAGAATAAGGATGAAGCTGTCAAAAGATACACTGCCAAGTTCGATAAAGCGGAATTGGATGATTTGCAAGTTTCTGAAGATGAAATTAAAGAAGCTTATGATAATTTAGATAAAGATCTTATTGAAGCACTTGAAAGAGCATCTGAAAATATAGAAAAATTCCATAAAGCTCAAATTCCAGAAGAATGGTCTATGGAAGTGAACACTGGAATTACTGCTGGACAAATCATAAGGCCAATAAATAGTGTTGGCTGTTACATTCCAGGAGGAAGGGCCGCTTATCCTTCATCCATCCTCATGGAAGTGATTCCTGCTAAAATAGCTGGAGTTGAAAGGATCATATGTTGCACTCCTCCAGGTGCAGATGGAAAAATAATGGATGCAATTTTAGTGGCTGCAGATTTAGCTGGAGCTGATGAAATCTACAAATGCGGTGGATCCCAAGCTATTGCAGCAATGGCTTATGGAACAGAATCAATCGAAAAGGTTGAAAAGATTGTAGGTCCTGGAAACGTATTTGTTACTGGAGCTAAAAAGTTAGTTTACGGTGATGTGGATATTGAATTCCCAGCAGGACCATCTGAAGTCCTAATCCTTTGTGACAATACTGCTGTTCCAGAATATCTTGCTCATGACTTTTTATCACAAGCTGAACATGACCCTGAAGCATCATGCTTTTTAGTTACAGATGATGAGGAAATAGCCAACAAGGCTAAAGATTTGATTGAAGAGTTTGCAAAAAAAGCTGCAAGACGTGAGATCATCGAAGAATCTTTGGAAAAACATGGCCATATCATTCTTTGTGAAAATATGGAAGAGGCTATTGACTTTACCAACACTTATGCTCCTGAGCATTTGATCATCACTACAGAAGATGATAAGGCAGTTCTTGATAAGATTAAAAATGCAGGATCCATTTTCTTAGGAAAATATTCCCCTGTGGCTGCAGGAGATTACGGTTCTGGAACCAATCATGTTTTGCCAACAGGCGGTGGAGCTAAAATGTATTCCGGTCTTTCTACTGAAGCATTCATCAAGAAACCAACTGTTCAGACACTTACTCAAGAAGGTATTGAAGAGCTTGCAAAAACAGTCATTCCAATAGCTGAATATGAAGGTTTCTATGCACATGCAAATTCTGTGAAAGTCAGATTGAATAAAGAACTCTAGAAACTAAATAAAATAATAAAACATAAAATATTAAATTAAATCAAATATTTAAGAAATTATGATTATTAATAAATATTAATGATAAACAAATTATGTAAATTATAATCGAGGCGATATAAGTGGATTATTTATTAGGCGATTTAAGAAGAACTCATTATTCTAAAGACGTAAACCCGGACATCAGCGGTGAAGACGTCATTATTATGGGTTGGGTACACGAAATCAGAGACTTAGGTGGAATCATCTTTGTAATCGTAAGAGACAGAGATGGATTAGTGCAAATTACTGCACCAAGTAAAAAAGTGGATGCATCAATTTTAGACGATTTGAGAGCACTTAGAAAAGAATCTGTCGTTGCAATCAAAGGTACTGTACAAGATGCAGGAAAAGCACCAAATGGTGTGGAAATCATTCCAGCTGAAGTCATTATCTTAAACCCAGCTAAACAACCATTACCAATGGACCCTACAGAAAAGGTAAAAGCTGAAATTGATACAAGATTAAACTCAAGATTCCTTGACTTAAGAAAAGCAAATGTAAGTTCAATCTTTAAGATAAAAGCAAACATGTTCAAGACTGTCCGTGATTACTTCAACGAACAAGGCATGATTGAAATCAACACTCCTAAACTTGTAGCTTCCGCTACTGAAGGAGGAACTGAACTTTTCCCAATCACTTACTTTGAGAAAGAAGCTTTCCTCGGCCAATCCCCTCAATTGTACAAGCAAATGATGATGGGTGCTGGATTTGACAAAGTATTTGAAATCGGTCAAATATTCAGAGCTGAAGAGCATGATACCTTAAGACACTTGAACGAAGCAGTTTCCATCGACTGTGAAATCTCCTTTGCAGATGACGTTGATGTAATGAAAGTATTGGACGGCATGATCACTGCTGTACTCCAATCCACCAAAGAAAACTGTGCAAAAGAATTGGAAATTTTAGAATACGACTTAAGCGCTATTCCTGAAGGACCATTCCCAGAAGTCAAATATGATGACGCTGTAGACATCATCAACTCAAAAGGAATCGATATGGAATGGGGTGAAGACTTATCCAGAGAAGCTGAAAAAGCTTTAGGAGATACTCAAGAAGGTTTCTACTTCTTAACCGATTGGCCAACTGCAATTAAACCGTTCTATGCAATGCCTTACGAAGACACTCCAGAAATCAGCCATGCTTTCGACTTAATGTACAAAAACTTAGAAATCTCATCAGGTTCCACTAGGGTCCACCAATACGACCTTTTAGTAAAACAAATGATTGAAAGAGACTTGAACCCAGATGGATTCGGAAGTTACTTGAAAGCATTCGAATACGGTATGGCTCCTCACGCAGGTTGGGGTGTAGGTGCAGACAGATTAGCTATGGTCTTAACTGGTGTTGAAAACATTAGGGAAACTGTTCTCTTCCCAAGAGACAGACACAGATTAACCCCATAAGTTGATCAATAAACCAAAAAATTTAAAATTAAAAAAAAAAACAATAAATAAGGAATTTCCTTATTTATTTACATTTCATTATAGAACTAAAAACTATTTTTATACTTATTTTAAAATTCCGATTTCACTATTTTAATGATTAAACGATATAATAAACTTAATATAATAAATTTAATTCAAGGTAATAATATGCAGGAATATAAGGTAGCAATTATAGGAGGAGGGCCAGCCGGAATGATGGCTGCAATAAAGGCAGCACAGGAATTAGGTCCAAAAACTGTATGCATAATAGAAAAGAATGATAGCTTAGGAAAAAAGCTTCTCATGACAGGAGGAGGACGTTGCAACATTGCAAACAACACTCCTATCCATGACCAATTGAACTATTACAATAAAAACAAAAATTTCCTTAAGCATGCATTGTACACATTGCCTCAGGAAAAATTGCTTGAAATATTTGAAGATAAAGACCTTGAATTTCATATAGAAGACAAAAAGAGAATCTTCCCAGACAGTGAAGATGCCCATGATATCTTAGATATTTTGGAAGAATATCTTGAAGAATTAGAAGTAGATATACATACCAATTGTCCAATCAATGCAAATGATATTGAACATGAATTAAATGAAAGAATGGAACCAGTATTCTTAATAGAAAATGAAAACATATCATTA
>NZ_JAZNIB010000226.1:0-2855 GCF_045577275.1 Methanobrevibacter sp. | reverse complement strand
CTGTTATACTTGCGGTAAGGAATTTGATATGAACAGCGATGAAGGCGCTCATTATCACTATGGAAAATATCCAATGTGCGGATATTGCAGTAATTTTTATGGTTTTTATAAGGAAGACCTAATGGACAAAAAATAATCTTTAAAAAAATTTGTTCATTAAATTTCATTTATTTTTATTTAATTTTATTTAAAATTTAATTTATTCACTATTTTTTCAGTATTTTAGAATTTTATTAAAATTTTCAATTCTTTTTCAATTTTTTAATAATTTTCAATTTTATTTTCTAATTTTAATATTAGTTTGGCCTTGAATTCATAGCCATTGATAATCGAAAATATTATATATTATGGTTATGTATAAAGTATTTATAATTTTAAATAATTTTTAAAATTTCAATTTCTTTTTGCAAATTTTATTTTTATGAATGATTTAAAATTTATCTTTTTTAATATTTTATCTGGATTATTGAAATTAAGGCATTAAAATTCAGATAACTTTATCAATTTATTTATAATTTTTATTTATTATGTGATAATATGCATGAAGTGATTATTTCAGAAAAACCGAAATCTGCTGAGAAGATAGCAAAGGCGCTCTCTTCAAAGGCCAAAAAGAAAAAACATGGTAAAATCAATTACTGGGAATTTGAAGAGAACGGTAAAAGGACAACTGTTCTATCTGCAGTTGGTCACCTTTACTCTTTGACATCTGCCAGTTCAAGAGACAGGTTAGGTTTTGATTTAACATGGGTTCCAGCATATGAAGTGGAAAGGAACAGCGGCTATGTTAGGGATTATGTTTATGCAATTAAACAGCTCTCTAAAGGGGCGGATAAATTTGTTCATGCTTGCGATTACGATGTAGAAGGGACTTTGATTGGATATAATGCTTTAAAATATGCTTGCGGTAATAATGCTGAAGCAAAGGCATCCCGTATGAAGTTTTCCACATTAACCAAAAAGGATATTGTGGATGCTTATGACCATATGATTGATATTGATCCTCACCAAGTTGACAGCGGTATTGCAAGGCACATGTTGGATTATTACTTCGGTATGAACATTTCCTCTGCATTGATGGATGCAGTGAAATCCACCAGCTACAGGCGTATCAGCTTGTCTGCAGGACGTGTGCAAACTCCTACATTATCCATTTTGGTGGATAGGGAAAAGGAAATTCAGGCATTCGTACCGGAACCTTATTGGCAAATCAAGGCAAAATCTGATTTTGACATTATAGCAAACCATGTTGAAGATAAGATCTTTGATGAAGAAAGAGCTAAAAGAATTTTTAAGGAATGTCAAGGTGCTGATGCAACTGTAACCGGTGTAAAGATCAGTGAAACCGTCAGAAAGCCACCTATACCATTTAACTTAGGAGGCTTGCAATCTGAGGCACATTCAGTATTTGGATTTTCACCTAAAAGGACTCAAGTTGCGGCTCAGAATCTATATGTTGGAGGATACACTTCCTACCCACGTACCTCATCCCAAAAGCTTCCTGAATCATTAGGATTTAAGGAAATCTTTGCAGGACTTGCTAAGGATGAAGAGTTTAAAAAGCATATTTTTGACTTGCCTGCTAAATTGAAGCCAAATGAAGGTAAAAAGGATGATGCAGCGCACCCTGCTATTCACCCAACTGGTGTATTGCCATCTAACTTATCTCCTGATGAGGCAAAGATTTATCGTTTGATTGTTTATAGATTCATAAGCGTTTTCTCTGAAGATTCCAAATTGGAAACCATGAAAGTGAACTTGAATGTAAACAATGAAAAATTCACATTTACAAGAAAAAGAGTTTCCCATGAAGGATGGCTCAAACATTATCCATTCAAAAAGCAAGAGGCTGATGAGTTCCCTCCACTTAAGAAAGGAGATTTCCTAAAGATTCATAAGATCATTTCAGAGGAAAAGGAAACCAAACCTCCTGCAAGATACAATGAGGCTTCCCTCATCAAGGAATTGGAAAAAAGAGACCTTGGAACAAAGGCTACCCGTGCAGACATCATTGCCAAATTATATGACAGAAAGTACATTGACGGCAAAAAGATTGAAGTCAAGCCATTAGGTGTTCATATAATCGATACCTTAAAGCAGTATTGTAAAAACCTGACCAGCGAAGAGTTGACTCGTGAGTTTGAAAAGGAATTGGAAAGATTGGAAACCGATAAGATTACCAAAGAGGAAATTCTTGCAAATGGTGAAAGGGAAGTCAGATCAATTCTCAAGGATATTGACAACAACCAAAGGGAAATCGGTACCAAGCTTTTTGAATCCTATCAGGAATCCAATATCATTGGTGACTGCAGCTGCGGTGGAAAATTGCTTAAGAAATATTCCAAAAGAAACAAGCAGACCTTTATTGGATGTTCCAAATTCCCACAGTGCAGAAACACTTATTCCTTGCCTAAAGGTGCGAATATCTTGAAATCCACATGTCCTACCTGTGGATTGCCTATGATTTCCATCAAGAAAAAAGGTCAAAAGGGACGTGAACATGTTTGTCTTGATCCAAATTGTGGTAAGGAAGTCAGCAAAAGACGTGCTCCTGAAGTTGTCGGAACTTGCCCAGAATGTGGAAGAGACTTATTGAAACGTTCAGGTAGATATGGAGACTTTGTAGGATGCAATGGTTTCCCACAATGCAGATTCACTTGTCAAGTAAAGGATTTGGACAATTTGGGAAAAGAAAAAGCAGAAGCTAAAGAGAATAATTCAAAATAGCTGTTTAATTTAAAATTAAATAATTTTTCGCTTTTTTAATTATTTTTCTTTTATTTTTTTATTTTCTTTATTTTTTAGAATTTTTATTATTTTCACTATTTTTTTAATTTTTATTTTCTTTATTTTTT
>NZ_JAZNIB010000225.1:0-1637 GCF_045577275.1 Methanobrevibacter sp. | reverse complement strand
AAGAATATCAACAAATGATAAGGAACAATAATATGGAAAATAATCATAATTATCAAAATAATTACGACACTGAAATAAAAACATACAGTGAAGATGAATTGAAAATAATCGAAGAGGGCAAAGTGAAGATAAAATTCCCAGACTTCGATAAGGTTTCATCAGATGCTCCTGTTTTCTATAATCCAAGAATGGAATTCAATAGGGACACTTCAATCCTTGCACTTCAAGCATACCAAAGGGAAGTAGATAGGGAAATAAGCATATGCGATTTGTTTGGTGGAAGTGGAATAAGGGGAATACGCTATAAAAAGGAAATTGATGGAGTTGGAGATGTTGCAGTAAACGACATCAGCCCCCTTGCAAATGAATTTACAAGAATCAATGCAGAACTCAATGAAGTTGAAGTGGAGATAGACCAAAAAGAGGCAAACAATGAACTTAGAAGCAATATGGGAAGATTTGATGTCATTGACATAGACCCATTCGGTACCCCTTCACCATTTGTGGATTCTGCAGGATATAACCTCAAGAGAGATTCCCTTCTTTGCTTAACCGCAACAGATACCTCATGTCTTTGCGGAACATATGTGGAACCATGCATCAGAAAATACAATGCAAAATCATATAAAAGCGAATACTGCCATGAAAACGGTATTAGAATCCTTATAGGGTTTGCAGCATTGACACTTGCAAAATACCAGAAATACATTGAAGTGAAGATGTCCCACAGCAGTGAACATTATATGAGAACCTATCTTAAGGTAAGGAAAGGATCCAAAGCAACCGACGAATCATTGAAAAACATCGGATATATTGCTCACTGCAACCATTGCCTATACAGAGGAGAATTCAAAGGTCTTGCAACTAGCATTCCTGAAACTTGTCCAGAATGTGGTGAAAAACTGATTGCAGCAGGCCCTATGTGGTTAGGACCTGTTCAAAATGAGGAATTCATTGATTCAATGATTGAAATAGCTGATGAAAAAGAGCTTAATCAAAAAGAAAAGGTTTTGAAATTACTGAATTCATGTAAAATAGAGGCGAATGCACCAAGCACATTTTATGACATCCATAAGGTTTGCAGAGCATTGAAAATCAGTGCTCCTAAGTTTGATAAGGTATTTGACAAACTTGAAGAGGAAGGATTCATTGCAGTCAAGACACATTACAGCCCACTTGGTATAAAAACCGATGCCAACAATAAGGAATTGATGGAAATTGTTCGAGAAATAGTCAATGAATAAGGAATTATGAACAATTTACAAATATAACATTTTTAATTTATAAGAAGTATTAAATAAAATTAAAAAAATTACTTGATAATAAAATTTTTCTTGCGAATACTTAACTTTATAAAGAATTAAGCGAATATTAATGGAAATTTGGATAAAATACCCATAGATTAAGGCGAAAACTCAATCTAATCAACTATAATTTAATTTTATCAAATTTAATTGCATTAAAATGCGATTTAAAAGTGTAAATTTATCAATAACTAATTAAAATAATAAAATAAAATTTAAATAAAAAAATATTTATTTAGTATTAAAATATTTTAATATTAATAAAATTTATCAAAATATAGAATAAAATAAGCAAAATAAACAAAATTTACATAAAAATTTATATATAAAAAT
>NZ_JAZNIB010000224.1:0-6967 GCF_045577275.1 Methanobrevibacter sp. | reverse complement strand
CTAATATTAAATTATTATAATAATTCATATCTAAAATCTAAAAAAACTATTTTTAATACTGTTGAATGAATTTTTAGAGTGAATTAAATGAAATTTCTAGAAAAGTTTAATATTGTTCCAAATAACGAGGATTTATATACCATAGCTTTTACTCATTCTTCATATAGTGCTAAATATGATTTGGATTATGACTATGAAAGGCTGGAGTTTCTTGGAGATTCCGTTTTGAATATGTTGACTTCCGAATACTTGCAGAATAAGCATCCTAAATATAGTGAAGGTAAATTGACAAAGCTTCGGGCAAATTATGTTTGTCAAAACGCTTTGATTGTTTATTCCCATGAGAATGATCTTGACAAGCAAATCAGATTGAATCTTGAGGATAATGCGCTAAGTGACAATGAGGTTATTTCCATCACTGCAGATATCTTCGAATCATTTTTAGGTGCTATTTATTTAGATCAGGGAATAGAAAAAGCTAAAGAGTTTTTAGAACAAACCGTTTTCCCATACATTGAGAAGAATACCATCTTTTTCCATGATTACAAATCTACAATCAAGGAATATGGGGATGCCAATGATGTTGAAGTTTCCTATGAATTGCTTGAAGAGCATGGTGCACCTCATGACAAGACATTTATCATGAGAATTCTAATCGATGGTGTTGATTATGGGCATGGTGTTGGAAAAAGCAAAAAAGAGGCTGAACAGCTTGCAGCATGCAAAGCTATTGACAGATTGGATATATTGTCTTAATGTCTTAAATCAAATATTCTACAAACCTAAAATACTTTTTTTATCATATTTGGAAAAATAGTTTTTCTCTATTCTTCTTCATATATTTCAAGGCAGATATCATAAATGATTTTCAAATCTTCTTTTAGGCCGAATTCAATGTTTTCCGGATTTTTTTCATTGAAATAACTTATGACCTTCTCTTCATCAATCTCAGTATTGTCTATCAGGTCCATTATGAATTTAGAAATAATTTTGCTTGTTTCTACTGTGATGATGTCATTAAATAACATTTCATATAGATTAATCAATAGATCGGTATTGTTGAATTCAGTTTTATTTTCACTTGACATTTTATCCCTATTTTTTTATAAGTCAAATTTTTATAAATATGTGCATAATTTTTATTATTTTTTAACTGACTTTTAAATTTTTTCATATTTTCTTAAGATTATTATGCATTTTTTTAATGTTGTTTAGGTCATTTTTTATTATTTATCTTTAAAGAAATTATTACTAAATCCAAAAACTTATATAAATAAATATAAATAGTATCTTATTGAAATATAAATATTGACGCAACTTTATAAAATTTGACTAGTCTTCATTAATATAATGAAGATTGACTGACTAACTAGACTTAAATTTAAAAAATTATATCAAAATATTCTTATAAATTTATTTAAGCTGTTGAATAGTGTGCTGAATTGAATTGCTTTAAAATTCAGTATTCTTAAACTTATAAAGGTATCAAAAATGAAACAAAATTCTGTTGGTAAAGTTCAAACCAAACATTTTTCTATCGAGAGTGATTTAAAATTAAGTTCAGGAAAGACTTTAAGCAATGTGGAACTTGCATATGAAACTTATGGAGATTTAAATTCTGCTAAATCCAATGCCATTTTGGTTTGTCATGCACTTACTGGAGATGCACATGCTGCAGGTAGGTATACAAATATTAAAAAGGAAAAACCAGGATGGTGGGAGATGGTAATAGGTCCTGGAAAAGCGTTGGACACCGATAAATACTTTGTAATATGTTCTAATGTATTGGGAGGATGTAAAGGTTCAACAGGTCCTTCATCAATCAATCCTGAGACTGGAAAGCCATATGCTCTCGATTTTCCAATAATAACCATTGAAGATATGGTTCATGCACAAAAGAAACTTATAGAATTTTTAGGCATAGAAAAGTTGTATGCCGTCATAGGAGGTTCTATGGGTGGAATGCAGGCATTGCAATGGACTGTTTCCTATCCTGACATGATGAAAAAGGCAAGCATAATCGCTACAACCGCAAGGTCTTCACCTCAGCAAATTGCATTTAATGAGGTAGGTAGGCAATCCATTATTCTTGATAACAACTGGAATAGGGGAAATTACTACGGTCAGGATAAGGCTCCAAGATCTGGGCTTGCAGTTGCTCGTATGATAGGTCACATCACATATCTTTCTGATGCATCAATGTATCAAAAATTTGGAAGAGATTTGCAAGACAAAACAGAGCTCAGTTATGACTTTACCGTTGATTTTGAGGTGGAAAGCTATTTGCACCACCAAGGAGAGACCTTTGTAAAGCGTTTTGATGCAAATTCATATTTATACATTACTAAGGCAGTGGATTACTTTGACTTGGCAGTGGATGGTAACCTTTCTGAAGGTTTAACAGATGTCAAGGCTAAGATGCAAATCATTGCAGTGGATTCTGACTGGCTATACCCTGTAGACCAATCAAAGGATTTATTGGCTGCACTTCAGTCCAATGATGTGGATGTAACATATAATGAAGTCAAATCAGATTATGGTCATGATGCATTCCTGCTTGAAAACGGTCAAATGAACTTCCTATTGTCCAATTTCCTATCTGAACACCATGTAGGAGACGTTATGAAAACAGAAGTTCCTACAATCCGTATTGATTCAACTGTTAAAGAAGCTGCAGTTATCATGTTTGACAACGAGATTACTCATTTGCCTGTTGTATATGATGACAATTCATTGGCAGGAATCGTTACTGCATGGGACTTGTCCAAATCCATTGTTGAAGACTGCAGTGAATTGAGAGAAGTCATGACTAAGGATGTCAGAACCTGTAAGTCAACTGATGAGATTGAGGATATTGCTAGATTGATGAAGAAATACAATATTTCATGTTTACCTGTTGTAGATGATGGATCTAACTTAGAAGGTCTCATTACTACTGATAGGATTTCTCATCTTATTTCTAACTATTAAACCCCAGCTTTTTTGACCTTCGGTCAAAAAACCTGGACCAAAATCTTTTCTATAGTCGTGAGTAGATATGCCAATCTCTCATTTTTTCTTTTTTTATTTAATTTTTTAACATATTTAAATACTATTTTTTATAAACTATTATTATATAGAAATTAATTTCAATTTTTTTAATTAAACAATATTTGGGGAATTTTATGTCATTTGATGATAAAAATCAAGAATTTGAATTGATACTTAAAACAAGTGTAGGAGATGAAGTATTGAAGAATTCAGATACTGTGCTTGTTAAATTTGGTCCTAAAAGGAATGGAATAGTTAGTTCTTGGTTAAATGGAGGATATAATGAGGATTTATCTGCTGTTTTCAATCATCAATTGTCTCAAGAAAATATAAATAAATATGAAGAAGGAGGCATTTTAGGATTCCTAAATGACTTGTCCTCTAAGTTTTATAATGATTTGGATTTAAGAAGCGATAAGATTAGTGGTTTAATAACTTCTGCAGATATGGATTATTATTCAATTGCTTGTGAAAAATATAGGGATATTGAAGTTATGGCAATAGCAACTGCAGGTGTTCGTGTAAATGCAGTTTCTGCAGGTGATAAGGCTTCTTATTATGAAATCAATGATGAATACGATTTTGACATTAATGAGCATGATGATAACTTTTCAAATAAGCCTGGAACCATCAATGTTATTCTTTTGATCAATTCCAGATTAAGCGAAAGTTCACTTCTTTTGGCTGAAATGATTGCTACAGAGGCAAAAACTGTTGCACTTAGGGATTTGATGACTGCAAGCAATTATTCCAATGATATTGCAACAGGTACAGGAACAGATGGAATAGCAATCTTTTCTAATTTGGATAGCGAAAACAGTATCGAAAATATGAGTACACATGCAAAGATTGGTGAACTCATTGCCAATGCTGTAAAAGCTGCAATTAAAGAGTGCTTAGCTAAATTGCAATGGTTGACTCCTACTTATCAATTGAATGCTCTTGTCAGATTAGACAGATATCAATACAATTTAGATGATTTTTATGAAAATTTCTTAACAGATTTCATTGATATAAAAAGTGAAGAGGATAAAAAGGAATTCATTGTTTCATTGATTGAAGTTTCTAAAAATCCAGAACTTGTGGCAAATGTGTCCTTAATCATTCATCTTTTAGATCAATATAGATATGGTTTATTAAGTAAAAAAACAGTTTTAAAGGTTTCAAATTCCATATTGGAAAATCAATTGAATAAGGATGAATGGACTTCCATGAGATTGCTTTTAGAATATATTGTCAAGAATCAATTAGACTAATTTCATTTTTTATATATTTTCAATTCACCCTTAAATTTTTCAGATATTTTTCTCATTCTTCATAATTAATATTGCATATTTGACATAATATCAAATAATCTTTATTTTAAAGTATTACTTTTTTTAAGATTTTATAGAGTTTTTTATTACTTTTTAAACATTTATATAGTTTTATAAATAAAATAAAAATATAGTTGGAGGTATTACTATTTTAGAGGCAAGAAATATTATTTATGAATATCCTGATGGAACAAGAGCACTAAATAATATTAATTTTAGAGTTAAAAAAGGGGAAATGGTTGCTCTTTTAGGAAGAAATGGGGCTGGAAAATCCACTCTATTTTTACATTTCAATGGAATTCACATTCCAAAATCAGGGGAAGTTTATATTGATGGGGAGAAGCTTGAATATGATAAGGAAAGCCTTCTTAAAGCTCGTCAAAAAATAGGAATTGTATTCCAAAATCCAGATAACCAATTGTTTGCTCCAACTGTAGAAGAGGATGTTGCCTTTGGGCCAATGAATTTAGGTCTTCCAATTGAAGAAGTGGAAAAAAGAGTTAAACTATCCCTTGAAAGGGTTGGAATGGGAGGATTTGAAAAGAAATCCCCACACCATTTAAGTGGAGGACAAAAGAAAAGGGTAGCTATTGCAGGTATCTTGGCTATGGAGCCTGAATTAATGATTCTCGATGAGCCTACTTCCGGTTTGGATCCAAAAGGAGCTTCACATATTCTTAAGTTATTGTATGAATTGAATAAGGAAGGGATGACAATCGTCATTTCCACTCATGATGTGGATTTGGTTCCTGTCTATTCAAGTGAAATTCACTTGATAAGCGATGGAGAGATAATTGCGGAAGGAACACCTAATGAAGTATTTTCTCAAGTGGAAACAGTCAGAGCTGCTGATTTACGTCTTCCAAGAATGGCACATCTCGCCGAAATCCTTGAAAAAGAGGATAATGTTGATTTTGGTGGAGATTATCCATTAACCATTGGTCAAGCACGTGCTAAAGTACTTGATTTGATTAATAAACAATAAATAATCATTTATTTTTATACTATTTTTTTACTATTTTTTTACTTTTTTAGATTATTCTCTTTCATTTTTGTGTAATTGTGCAAATTCATTTTTTCTAATTTTTAATTTATAATATCATTTAAATAGGATTATCAATAAAAAAATTAATAGAAAAACTATAGAAATTCTTTTTGTGATGATTTAAATGACTGATGAAATTATAAGCCAAATCAAGAGAAATCTAAGTGGAAATCCTGTGTTAGATAGGGATTATTTAGTCTCTCAATTGGACTTTTATAAAGACCATGAAAACTCTTATGATATAATTAAAGAGATTTCAAGGTTGATTTGGCAATCATTAGACTTTTATAATGAGGATGATGGGATTTACTCAAATAAGACAAATGTATCCCGTATAATTGATGAAGTTATGCCTTTAATTGAAAATCGTGATAAGAAGGCTGCTTTGGATAAGCTGGATAATTTCATGAGTCATTTCATTGACAAATATGAAGTTCAAACCATTCATAAGGAAAGTGATTTCAAGTCAAACAGGTCAATTAGGGAAATTCAATATATGAAATATGATGAAAATAAGTTGTCAAGAAGTCCAAAATCATATAGGAATTATCCAGAAAAGAACTCAAAAAGGGGTAATTGGCGCAAAGATGTAAAGATTCATAAAATGGAAAATAAACAGAAAGAAACATCAGTTAAGAAGGAGTATCACAGCTTTTTAAATCCTCTTGAAGAAATTTTGTTCTACCAATACATTGGATTGGAAGATGAATTGGCTTTCATCCCATTTGATGAACCATTATTTGATTTGTATTATATTTATGGCACATTGCTTTTGGAGAATGATGACTTTTCTAAAGCGGAAGAATATCTGTTAAAGGCATTGAGAATCAATCCTGTTTCTTCAAAAACCATCTTATCTCTTGCAGACATTTATAAATCAAAAACAAGAACTTACAATAGATTTTTCCTATACAATGTGGATGCATTGAAGTTTGCATATAAGAATGAGGATATTGCAAGAGCCTATAGGAATTTCGGGTTCTTTTATGTTGAGGAAAATCAGTTGGACATTGCCGCTGCATTCTATGATTTCAGTTTAAACTTTAACTTCAATAAGCAGGCATTAGGAGAGCTTGAATATTTAAAATCCCGTGGAATCAGTATTGAAATGAATCGAAAGGAAGCCGAAAGGATAATTGAATCAAAAAATATTCAAATAGGTGTAAATCCTTTTATTTTAGATACTTTAAGGTTCATCTCTGCAGATTTGGAAAATAGAAAATATTACCGTGGAGCATTGTATTTCTATAGGATATTATATGATTTGACAAAGGATAATATGATTTTAGCTAAGATTAATTCTATTCAAAATAGGATTTAAATAATGTTTATTTAGTATTTTAGGGTGTAATATGGAAGAAAATATAAAAGAAAATGAAAGGGTTGCCTTAGAGTTTAGAAGAAAACGTAGCATTAAAGAATTAAAAGGATTAATTAAATTAAATCATCCAACAAATAGTGTTGAGTTAAAGAAGGAATTATATAAATGAAAATTTTTAAATTTTTTTTGGTTTTTTTAAATATTTAATTTACTTTATATATAATTAAAAACATAGTTAGTAATGTATTAAAATAT
>NZ_JAZNIB010000223.1:0-4740 GCF_045577275.1 Methanobrevibacter sp. | reverse complement strand
AGGACTTAATGGAAATGGACTCGATAATTATAGGAATTGAAATATTAATAATAATAATTTTAATATTGCTTAATGGACTTTTCTCCCTTGCAGAAATTGCTGTGGTATCCACTAGAAGAATTAGAATGCAAAAGATTGCTGATGATGGCGATAAAAGAGCATCACTTGTTTTAGACTCAATGGATAATGTTAGTGACTTTTTATCCACTGTACAAATTGGTATAACATTTACAGCAATTATCACAGGGGCAATGGGTGGAACTACTTTTTCTGAACCTTTAGGTAACTTTTTAAGCCCATATATACCTTACAGTTACCAATTAAGTTTCATATTTGTTATTCTTGTCACTACATACTTTACAATATTAGTTGGTGAAATCGTACCAAAAAGAATGGCATTGAATGACCCTGAAGGATATTCATTGAAAACCGCAAAATTCATGCAGATAAGTTCATGGATCTGTAAGCCAGTTGTTAGATTACTCGATAGTTCTACAAATCTTGCTCTCAGAATAGTTGGTTCCTCACCAAAAGAAGAGCTTGTTACAGAAGAGGAAGTCAAGCTTCTTATTGAAGAAGGTATTGAAGACGGTACCATTGCTGAAGAGGAAGAGGACATCATTAAAAGGGTGTTCCGTTTAGATGACCAGAAAGTTGATATGATAATGACTCCAAGAAGTGAAATCATCTGGATAGACTTGGAAGATGACTTGGAAGAAAACAAAGAAAGAATCATTAACAGTAAAAGATCCATTTTCCCTGTTGCTGAAGGGGAATTAGATGATTTCATAGGTGTTGTTCAAGCGAAAGACCTATTAAGCGAAATATTCTTAGGCAAGGATGTGGACATCAAATCAACTGTTAAATCCCCATTGGTCGTTCCTGAAAATATGCTTTCAATGGACTTGCTTCAAGAATTCAAAGAAAATAGAGAATATGTCCATATGGTGCTTGTTGTAGATGAATTCGGAAGCGTAGTCGGATTGATTACCTTAAACGACCTTCTTGAAGGAATTGTAGGAGATATTCCTGGTATCGATGAGGAAGATGATCCTAAAGCAATTGAAAGAAAAGATCATTCTTGGTTAATTGACGGCAGATTCTCTATTGAAGACTTTAAAGACTTGTTTGAAATTGAAGAGGATATGCCTAATGAAGTTGAAGACGGTTATACAACCATTGCAGGATTCATCCTTTCACATGCAGGAAAAATACCTGAAGCAGGAGAAATATTCCATGAAGGCAAATTCACCTTTGAAATTGTAGATATGGATGGAAACCACATCGATAAGATTTTGGTAACCGTTAACGAAGAGGATGCAAATAAATTAGACCTTGAAAGCAAGGAAGAATAATTTTTATATATTCATTTAAAATAAGGAGGAATAACGATAGGATTAATATTACAAGTTATTTTACTTATTATCGGATTTGTACTTTTAATAAAGGGTGCAGACGTATTTGTAGATGGTGCAAGTAATGTGGCATACAATTTAAAGATACCTACCATAATTGTAGGTTTAACCATTGTTGCATTCGGTACAAGTGCACCTGAAGCAGCGGTATCCATTACTTCAGCATTTGCTGGAACCAATGCAATATCCTTAGGTAACGTTGTAGGTAGTAACATCTTCAATATTTTAGCGGTTATTGGTGTTTCAGCATTGCTTGGTACATTAACAGTTGATAAAATATTGATTAAAAGGGATTTCCCATTTTTAGTCATCTCCACAATCGGTTTGCTTATAATAGCCATCATATTTGGAGAGATAAGCAGATTATGTGGAATAATCTTCTTGATTGTCATTATCGCATATGTTTACCGTCTTGTTCAAGAAGCAAGACAAGACAAAGAAGCAATGTCTCAAGAGATTGAAGTAAAGTTATCAATACCAAAAGCATTTGTTTACATAATTATTGGAATTGTCGGCATCATAATCGGTTCTGATTTGGTTGTAGACGGTGCAAGCTATATTGCAAGTGCATTTGGATTAAGTGATGTGCTCATCGGTCTTACCATTGTTGCTATAGGAACATCATTGCCTGAACTTGTTACATCCATCACAGCACTTAAAAAAGGGGATAATGGTATTGTAATAGGTAATGTACTTGGATCAAGTATCTTCAATATCCTATTCATTTTAGGTATAAGCAGTGCAATTATGCCTTTACCAATCGCACCTGAAATGGTATCTGATATAGGTTTAATGACAGTTATTACAATCATAGGTGCACTATTTGCATACAGTAAAAATGAAGTGGATAAAAAAGAAGGAGCTGTCTTAGTAGCTCTATTCATACTTTATATGGCGTTTGTAATTATAAGAAATTAATTTTTAATTTCTTTTTTTCTTTTTTTTGACAAAATTTAATTTGTTCGTTTATGATAGAATAAAATAACTCATTTTTCCTTGATATTTTCTTTAACAATATCCTTAATCTCACAAGCTTTACAAATCTTAGCAGATGTTGGCTCACCACATCTTTCACATTCATTGAGAACTGTTCTAATATTATCCACATCCAAGATTTGCTTAAATGATTCCAAAACATTTTCTTTAGTTCCAGGATGCTTTGATTCTGTATTGTTTAAAAACTCTTTTATCTTAGCCCTTAATGAAAGATTGGAATAAGGGCATTCATCCAAATGAATTTCAATACCATTAAGAATCGCCCACATTCCCACTTCTTTTTCAGGTGTGTTCCATAAGGGCTTGATTCTTGGAACCAACTTTTCATGAATCTGATCAAGCTCTGGTCCGAATTTAGAGAACTTTACAGTATCCCCTCTTGAAAAGCTCATTAAAAAGGATTGTATCTCATCATCAAGATTATGACCTGTCGCTATCTTATCTGCACCTATTTCATAAGCAGTCTTATTTAAGATATTTCTTCTAAAGACACCACATGGAATGCAAGCGCTTTTAAAATAGGAATGAATGTCATCTAATGCGAATCCTTCTTCATCCTTAAAGGATTTTTGAATGAGATGAATATCCAAAGCTTTTGCATTGTTTACTGCAGCATCTATTCCATGTTGACGGTAACCTTCAATTCCCTCATCGACTGAAATGGCTACAAGTTCAAAATCAAAATCAGCATTTTCCTGATAATTCTTAAGTGCATGCAGAGTTAAAACACTGTCCTTACCACCAGATAAGGCAATAGCTATTTTTTCATTCTCCTTGATCAATTCATAATCATCTATCAGATTATTGATTCTTGAGAATATCTTATCGTTGAATTCATCTTTATTTAAACTCATGATACCACTTAAAAATTAAAAATATTGAAAATCTATTAAAAAAAGAAATTATTGATTAAATAAAAAAATAAGTAAAAAATAAAAGATAAAAGAAATTAAAGAAATTATTCTGCGAATTCCTTAATTGCTTTAATGATTAAATCTAAATCTTCCTCAGTTAGTTTAGCATGGACAGGAAGTGAAAGAACCTCTTCAACTATCTCTTCAGTTACTGGAAGACTTTGATCGTAACCCATTTCCTTATAGAGAACTTGGTCATAAAGAGGAATTGGATAATAAATTCCATTACCAATACCGTTTTCAATTAAATAATCAGACAATTCATCTCTTTTACCGTCTTTAATCTTAATGGTGTATTGGTGGTATACATGCTTATAACCATCCTTTACAATAGGAGTTTCAATCAAATCAACATCAGCTAAACCTTCATCAAGGTATTTGGCATTTTCAATTCTGTTGTCATTGAAGGAATCTATTTTCTTAAGCTGTTCCAAACCAATAGCTGCTGCAATATCAGTCATTCTGAAGTTGTATCCCAATACATCATGATGATATTTTGTTGCAGAACCATGAGCCCTATAGATTTTTGCATTTTCTGCAAATTTCTCATTATTTGTGGTGATCATACCACCTTCACTGGTGGTCATGTTTTTAGTAGGATAAAAACTGAAACAAGCCATATCTCCGATATTACCTACTTTTCTTCCATGGTATTCAGCACCATGAGCTTGTGCAGCGTCTTCAATAACAATCAAGTCATGAGCTTTAGCAATATTCATTATGGCATCCATATCTGCAGATTGTCCATATAATTGAACAGGCATAATAGCTTTGGTCTTGTCAGTAATTGCTTCTTCAATTTTTGAAGGGTCAATGGTAAAGGTTTCAGGATCTATATCGACAAAAACAGGGCGAGCTCCAGTGTATAAAATAGAGTTACCGGTAGCTGCAAATGTGAATGGAGTTGTAATCACTTCATCCCCTTCGCCGATTCCAGCTACTAAAAGAGCAACGTGCAATGCGGAAGTTCCAGAATTGGTAGCAATACCATACTTTGCACCAACGTATTTTGCAAATTCCTCTTCAAATTCGATTACTTTAGGCCCTTGTGCAATCATACCAGATTTCATTACTTCAATTACTGCATTTATCTCTTCTTCTTCAATAATAGGACTAGCTATTGAAACTTTAATATCTGCCATATTTTCACCTATAATGAATAAAATTATAATTAATTCTCCATAATTATTTCTCAAAAATATTAGTTTTTAAATTATTTGTATTTTAAATAATTTGTAGTTAAATTGTTTATAATAATTATTTATTTTTAATGTTATATTAGTTTTACTTTAAATTCTTAAATTATAAATTCTTAAATTATAAATTCTTAAATTATATAAATAAAATAAAAAATAAATATTAATAAGAATATCAACAAATGATAAGGAACAATAATATGGAAAATAATCATAATT
>NZ_JAZNIB010000222.1:0-2139 GCF_045577275.1 Methanobrevibacter sp. | reverse complement strand
AAAAGTAGTTAATAAAAAGATTTCTTTATAAAAAAAGTATTATTTGCAATTGCAGTTAATTAGTAACTGCAATCCCAAACAACATTGTTTAAGCAATGAATTTTTTGCTTAAGACATATGTAAAATTTCGATATTTAAATTATATTTTATACAAACTAATATATAAAATTATTGTTGTAACCGAATATTTTTTGATTTTAAAGAATTTTTACAATTAAAAAATTGAATAGGGAAAAATTTGAGTTTACTATATGAAATAAATAGTTAATTAATCTTTAGAATCAAAAATTTCCATTTTAATCATAAAATGGCTGATTGCCACATTTCCAAATTGTTGTGTATTCATCCACTTCCTTTTCTATTTTAAATTCGGTTCCTGGAGCTATTATGGTATCATAATGATCCTCTTCAACTGCTCCTCCGATGTAAACTATTTTCTTGCCTGCTTCCATTAGCAATACATTGAGATAAGGCCATTCCTTTTGAAAATTTTGGTCTGTGCTTACATTGAATGGTATGTTAGGCACGAAGACTCCATCAACAGCCTGCTCCTTCATGAAATTTACCTCCCCTCTGACAAAGAGCATCATATTCTCTTCCAAAGTGATTGAATGTTTCTCTAAAATTTCCAGTATTCCCTTTAGGGTTTCAAGGAATTCATCTTCCTCTTCATCTTCTCCAAAGAGTCTTATGAATGCGTGAACAGGAAGGTCAACACCTACATCGGTCATAGGATTTATTGTGATGAACTTGTAATTTGCTTCTGCACCTTTTAGCATATTCGCCAAATCAGGAACATACATCACAATTGCAGAGCTTCTAAGCCCTACCTTTTCCATCATCTCATCACTGGTGAAAAGAGGTATTGACTTGTTTCCCTCATTATCTGTAAGGTAGTTTATGTTGAATCCAACTTGCTCCTCAGGTTCTATGACATCTCCCACCTTCATGTTTTCAGGGTCACCAAAGATTCCTTCAGGATAAATCACAGGCATGATAAGTTGGGATTTTCCAAGTTCTTTTAAAAGTTCCTGTTCTTTAGCAGGGTCTTTCATAAGTTCTTCCAATTTTGTGTTGTCTTGTTTGTATTCCATATTTTTCACCTTTACATATTTTTACTTATAGTCTGTATTTTAGATATAAAATATTTTATTAAATCGTTTTGTTTTTAATTAATATAAATAAATTTTAAACTTTATTTTCTTTAATAACTTATAAATATTTGTTTATTTTAAATTTAAAATATTATTAATTCTTTTTTGTCAATTTAAGGGTGCAAGTAAGCACTTACACGCGGAATCATTTATATGCTATCTTTTTGAGATATAGTAATAGAAAAATCTTAAAGGTATGAAAATGAAAAGAATTTTATCAATTTTACTAATAGTTTTTATTGCATTGACAGCTATTTCATGTGTCAGTGCAAGTGCTGATTTTAATGAGACTGTTGACCAAGATTTCATTGTATCTGACATCAATGAAACACCAATTCCTGTTGATGACGCAGATTCCCTCGATGATGAGGTAGTTCCTACAGATGACATTGCTCAAAACGACACTGATGACAATCAGGATAATGATGAAATCGACAATGCAACTGAAGATGTGGATGAAGATGCTGTAATTGTTATTGACAATTCAACAGAAAGCGATCTTAAGGAATCTGATCTTAATGTAAATCCAATTCCGCCTTACCAAAAATGGCAACCTCATATTAATTTTGAGATTCCTGATGTGGAAGTCGAACCAAGCATAGTCAATAGTGGTGATTGGTGTTATGATGTTGCGGTTTACTACTCATCTTATTATGAGGCATATAAGCAAGCATATGAATTTGATCCATTTAATTTAGCAGGCAACATCTTAAAACCTTTAGATGCAGTTTTTTATATGGTCTATCAAAATTATAGTCTGGATCAAACAATTCAGATTGTGGCAAAGTTATACTCTAAGGTTGAATTTGCTGACCACATGAGTGATTTTACAAAACAATTGATATTGCCAGAGCTTGAATCTCAAATGCGTAATTTCTTAAATGACAGGTTCCATAAATTATATTATGATCCTAATCCAAAAGACATACCTCCATATTATATAGGTCCGACTCCATATAATCCTGGGGATGACCCAAATCCATTG
>NZ_JAZNIB010000221.1:0-1899 GCF_045577275.1 Methanobrevibacter sp. | reverse complement strand
AAATTAAAAAAATGAAAAAATATAAAAATTGAAAAAAATAGAAAAATAGAAAAATAAAAAATGTGTTAAAAAAGCAAAAATGAAAATTAAAAAAAATGAAAAAATAAGAAAAGATACATTGATCTAAAATTATTCAGAATTTTTAGATTTGTAATCTTTAATTGCTTCAGCTAACGCATCTGCTGCTAAGTTGGAACAATGCATTTTAATTGGTGGAAGTCCATCCAATGCATCAGCCACATCATTTCTTGTAATTTTTAAAGCTTCATCAACAGTCATTCCCATAGCGATCTCAGTTATCATACTGCTTGTAGCGATTGCAGCACCACAACCAAAGGTTTCAAATTTGATGTCTTGAATTACTTCGTTTTCATCTACATCAATATAGATAGTCATCAAATCTCCACAAGTAGGGTTTCCAACTGTTCCTTCACCACTTGCATTTTCAATTACGCCAGTATTTCTTGGATTTGCAAAATGATCCATTACTTTTTCACTGTACATCATATCACCTTATTTCTTTACTTAATTTTAATCAAATATAAAATTTTGTAATTTTTTGTAATTTATTTAAAAAATATTAATAGTTAACTAATGGTCAGGATCTGTAAATTTAGATTCATCCAATTCTAAGGATTCATTATTTTCATTATCCCACAATGGAGACATTCTTCTTAATCCTGCAACAACTTCTTCTATTGCATCTACAACTACATCAACATCTTCCATACTGTTTTCAGTACCTAAACTTAATCTAAGTGAACCATGAATTTCAGCATCTTCTAAACCTAATGCACTTAAGACATATGATGCCTTAAGACTTTTAGAGGAACATGCGGAACCTGTTGCACCATTGATTCCTTTTGCATCCAATCTAAGAATTAAACCTTCACCTTCGATTGCTGCAAATCTGAAGTTTGCATTGTTTGGAAGTCTGTTAACTTTATCACCATTTAAGTAAGCTTCTGGAATTCTGTCTGTAATCTTTTCAATAAGTGCATCTCTCATTTGGGAAAGTTTTGCAATGTTTTCATCTAATTGCTCATATGCAAGTTGTGATGCTTTACCAAAACCTACAATTCCAGGAACATTTTCAGTACCGGATCTGAGGCCACCTTCTTGACCTCCACCATGAATCAATAATTCTAATTTTACTCCTCTTCTAATGAATATGGCGCCTACACCTTTAGGGCCATAAATCTTATGGGATGAAATAGACAATAAATCTATGTTCGCTGCCTTAACATCTACAGGAATCTTACCTACAGATTGAACAGCATCACAATGGAACAAAATTCCATTTTCCTTTGCGATTTTACCTACTTCTTCAATAGGTTGTATTGTTCCTATTTCATTGTTTGCATGCATAATAGAAATTAAAATTGTGTCTTCTCTAATTGCATTTTTCAAGTCATCAATATTTATAATACCATTTTCCTGAACTGGGAGATAGGTTACTTCAAAACCTCTTGTCTCCAAAAATTCACAAGTTCTAAGAACAGCAGGATGTTCTATTTCTGTTGTAATGATATGTTTACCTTTATCTTCAAATTTTAAAGCTACCCCTTTAATAGCCATATTATCTGATTCGGTTCCCCCACTTGTAAATATAATCTCTCTTGTATCCGCATTGATCAATTGAGCTACATTTGCTCTAGCTTCCTCAACAGCCTTTTTAGCATCTCTACCTAATTTATAAAAAGTAGAAGGATTTCCGAATTCTTCTTTTAAATAAGGAATCATAGCATTGAATACTTCTTCTTTAACAGGAGAAGTAGCAGAATTATCCATATATATCATTATTTACACTCCGAATTTTTTTTAAATAAATTATTCATTATTCTAATAATTAATAATCCACCATAGTCTTTAAAAATTAAAATAACAAGGTTATAATAA
>NZ_JAZNIB010000220.1:0-2256 GCF_045577275.1 Methanobrevibacter sp. | reverse complement strand
TACTCTAATTAAAATTTTTTAACTTAGACTTACTTGAATTATAATTATTTGTTAAAATCACTAAATTAAATTATTTATTAAAATAACTAAATTACAATTATTTAAAATTATTTAAAATTATTAAATCTTTAATGGAGATATTAAATGGATTTATTATTAATCTTATCACAGGAACATGATAAACTACCATTGGCTGAACTAAGAGCAGTTTTGGAGATAGAAGAAATAGAAACTGAAATTGAAATAGTTTGTCCAGGATTAGTTATTCTAAGAAATCTTGATGAAGATGTTTTTGATGATTATTATAGGATATTTGTTAGAAGGTTAGGTTATACTCATGAAGTTCACCAAGTGATTGAAGAATGCAGTTATGCTGATTTGGATGTTGTTGTTGAATCAATCGATTGGTCTCAATTTATTGATGAGAACTTTGCTGTAAGGGTAAAACGCTTCAACACAGAAATAGATACAGTAGCAACTGAAAGAAGAGTTGGCCATTTGATCCTATCAAACACTGAAGACATTTCAGTTAATTTATCAGACCCTAAATCATTCATAAGAGTTGTTGCTCATCAAAGTCATGTTTATTTATGTTTCGGAAAATATCAACTCAATAAGAAGTATTTTGAAGAGATGAAACCTCATAAAAGACCATTTTTCCATCCAGGTTGCATGAGTCCTAAATTAGCTCGTTGTATGGTTAATTTAGCTCGTGTAAAAGAAGGAGATTTAGTATTGGATCCTTTCTGTGGTACTGGTGGAATACTTATTGAAGCGGGGCTCATTGGATGTTCCGTAGTTGGCTGTGATATCGATTGGAGAATGAAAAAGGGTACGGCAACCAATCTGGATTATGTTGGAGTTACAGACTATAAGACCCATGTTGTTGATGTCCGTGAACTTGAGATGTATGAAGAGGTTGATGCTGTGGTTACAGATCCGCCTTACGGCATTTCTACAACAACTTGTGGTGAAGGTGCTTCTGGAATTTTCTCTGAATTCTTGCAATCAATTGAACACAGTATGAAGAAAGATGCACTTTTAGTGATGGCTAGTCCACATACACTGGACATAGATTCACTACTTAATGATGTAGGTTTCATATTATTGGAAAGGTATGAGATTAAAATGCATAGAAGCTTGACTCGTATCATTTCTGTGATAGCTAAAATTCATTAAATCATATCTAATTCATATGGCGTAAACTATTTTAAAATTATACTATCAAAAGTGTTTATTATGCAATTGAATGAAAACATTGAAGCGATAATTGGAGATCCAAAGAAAGCCATTAGGAGATTGGCTTATCCTACTATTTTATCTATGCTTTTAATGTATGCAAATAACCTTATTGATAGCATGTGGGTTGCTGGTCTTGGAGCTGACCCTCTTGCAGCATTAGGATTCATGTCTCCATTGTTCCTTGTTATTATGGGTTTTGGAGTTGGTATTGGAGCTGGTGCCAATTCATTGATATCAAGGTATATAGGTGCAGAGAGATACGATGATTCGAATAATGTTGCAATGCATAGTATAATACTTGGAATAATCATTTCAATTATTCTCATGATTGTGGGATTCTTCTTTTTAAAGGATATGCTCATTCTATTTGGTGCAGGTTCTGTACTTGATTATGCAATGGATTATGGAATCATAATATTCCTATCAAGCAGTATCATTCTTTTTCCAGCTATTGTTTCAAGTCTTTTTAGGGCAGAAGGAGATATCAAAAGGGCAGCATGGCCTTTGGTTTTAAATGCAGTGATAAATCTGATAATTGACCCTATCTTCATTTACTATTTTAATTGGGGCATTAAGGGAGCTGCTCTTGCTACAGTATTGTCCTCACTTGCAAACCTTTTTGTGATGTTATATTGGTATTTTATTAAGAGGGATACCTTCTTAAAATTAAGTTTTAAGAATTACCATAGGAAATTGGAGATCTATAAGGATATTCTATGGGTTGGACTGCCTGCAAGCTGTGAAGAGGTGATATATTCAATAGTGGGAATTTGCTTTAATTTTCTGATTATGATGACTGCAGGAACTATGGAAGTTGCTATCTTCACGGTTGTATGGAGATTTGTATCAATTGCATTTCTTCCATGTATGGGTATTGGAATCTCTACAATTACAGTTTCTGGAGTGGCATATGGTGCTAGAAACATTCAGAATTTTAGAATAACCTTGAATTATTCCACTTTGCTTAGTTTAACAATCACAGCACTCATTTGCGCAATATTCTTCATATTTGCC
>NZ_JAZNIB010000219.1:0-8920 GCF_045577275.1 Methanobrevibacter sp. | reverse complement strand
TCAGTTGATAATCCTAATGCTCTAAGCAAGATAACTAATGGAATTTCACCAGGAACATATGGGAAAGAGATTCTTAAGAACACTCCGCTTTTACGTGGTTTTTTGTATTCTAAGGTAATTCTTGCTCTGAAACCACTTTTGATTGAAGTTACAATAGCTTTTGCATGTCTGTCTTCAGGTTCATCAATTCTTTCAAGGATAATTTTGTTAGGAGCAATCTCTTCCATGGTAACAACAGCTCTTTCAGAACCGTTTACAATGAAGTATCCACCTGGGTCTTTAGGGTCTTCCCCTTTTTCAATCAATTCTTTATCAGTAAGCCCATGCAAATGACAAATGCTGGATTTGAGCATGAGAGGCAATTCACCAATATATACTTCTTCCAATTCTTCCTCTTCATCACTATTATTATCGTGCAATGCCATTTCCAAGTACATATGAGCAGAATAGTTTAAATTTCTAAGTCTTGCTTCAGTAGGGTAAATCATACTTTTAGAACCATCAGCCTCTTTGGTGAAAGGTTTTTCAATTTTGATCTTACCGGTTCTGAGGGTATAATTTCCTTTTTCGTTTTCTATAGTAATTGGTTCAGTGATATCAATAATTTTTTGTATACGATTTTCAACAAAATCATTATATGATTTGATATGATGGTCTACAATATCATATTTATCAAAAAATGAATCTACTAAACCCCATGTCTTATTTTTCATTTAATATCTCCAAAATAATACAATCAGTTTAAATAAAATATTTCATTAATAGTTTTATTTTAATAATGCTTTTTAAATTAAAATAATTCATTTTAAAAATAATCTTTCAAAGATCTATTTTTGAGTATTTTCTCCACTTACAAGCCTATATGTTACAAATACACCTGCAGTTTGACTTTGACGGGTTATTTTCAAAACTTGACCTTCTTCAGCACCAATTGCTTTAGAAACAGGATCATTTACTCTAATTTTTGGGAGTTGACTTACATCATAATCAACATCTGCAAAAATTTCTTTAATTTCATCATCAGACAAAATTTCGTGCTTAGGAACAGCACTATGGTTTAATATATTAAATGCCAAAATATTCCTCCGATAAAACTTTTAAATATTTAACAAATGAATAACTTAAAACTAAATCAAATTCTAAACTTTTTTTATAATATTCATATTTAATAGAATTTTATAATCCCTTATTTCTTCATCATCATAGAATGGATTTAATAACATTATCAATTGATCATACAAAAAATTATCCATAAAAAAATAATTCACTTACAAAAAATAAAAAAATAGACAAATAGATTATTAAAAATTTATGAATACAACATTAACCCCTTTATAATATTAAAAAATCATCAATTCTAGTAGAATAAATTCTAAATTCAAACACGTAAAAAAATTTAAATATGATTTAAACAAGACATTGAAAGCTAAAATCTAATAAAAAATGTTCAATAAAAATCTTAATTTAAAAATTTAAATTTAGTAAAGTTAGTAATAAAAAAAATCAGAGCGGGCCCGACGGGAATTGAACCCGCGGCCGCTTGGTTAAAAGCCAAGCGCTCTGCCAGACTGAGCTACGGGCCCTGATTAAACAAATGAATTAAATTGTGGCTATCTCACTTAACTTATAGTTAAGCGCCCTGGCCGGGATTTGAACCCGAGTCGCGGGCTCGACAGGCCCACATGATAGCCCCTACACCACCAGGGCAAACTATGCGAGTAAGTTATACTCATTAAAATACTATATTTATTATTATATATAAATGTTTCTACAAATCCTACCTTAAAAATATTGAAAATTCAAATGAAAATTCAAAAATTCAAAATAGTTAGAAAATAATAATAAAAATCCCGTCTGCCGGACTTGAACCAGCAACATTTGGATCTACAGTCCAACGCTCTGCCAATTGAGCTAAGACGGGATAGATATAGAGTGGGACCACCCGGATTTGAACCGGAGTCTCAGGCTCCCAAAGCCCAAAGGATCGACCAAGCTACCCTATGGTCCCACATAATTATTGTGCAACATAATTATTTTATATTACCATAATATATAAATGTTTTGGTAATTGCAATAATCATAATATTCCATGATAAAATTTTTAAAATTTTAAAAACTTAAAATAATTAATTTTAAATAAAAATTAGCATAGAAAAAGCCCCGGACGGGAATTGAACCCGCGACCACGAGATTACAAGTCTCGCGCTCTACCAGACTGAGCCACCGAGGCAATGGAATAATAAGATAAAAATTTAAAAATATGAAGAATATGATAAAAATATTCAACAATAGTAATTTAGTAAATATCATTTAAATAGTTTACTATCAAAATTATTTTACTTGAAATAATATTAGAGAATAATAGAAAATAATAAAAAAAAGAATTTAAGAGAAATAAATATCTTTTAATTTTAGAGAAGCTTCTTTAGGATCTTCAGCACTCATGATTGCACTTACAACTGAAAATCCTGCAATGCCACTATCCTTTAAGAGAGGAGCATTTTCTAAAGTAATTCCTCCAATAGCTACTGTAGGAATATCTATGGAATCAACGATTTCCTTCAATAATTCTAATGGCACTGAATCTGCATCATCCTTAGTGCTTGTAGGAAATACTGCACCAGATCCTATATAATCTGCACCATCTGATTCTGCCTTTTTAGCCTCTTCAACTGTTGAAGCAGAAACTCCCAATATCTTATCTTCACCAATGATACTGCGAGCAATGTCTGCAGGCATATCATCTTGACCAATATGAACTCCTTCACTGTCTACAGCAAGAGCTATATCAATCCTATCATTGATCAATAAGGGAACATCGTACCTGCTGGTGATTTCCTTAACCTTCAATGCCAAGTCATAGAATTCCTTGGTTGAAGCATCCTTTTCACGAAGCTGAACAACAGTGGTTCCTCCTTTAATGGCTTCTTCAATAATATTCAAGAATTCCTCATCAGTCTTGTTCCTACGGTCTGTAACCAAATAAACAGAGTAATCAATATTCTTCTTAGTCATTTAACCAAATACCCCAAAATAGCTTAAAATAGCATAAATAACTTAAAATAAATCTAAATACCCTAAGATTAAATATTTATTTCAAATAAGTTAGCTCTTTCCACTAAGTCTTCAGCAGTCAATTTGTATAGATTGTCAATCAATAATGTTCTGAAGCTTCCTGTGCCTAAATCATTATTTTTTACATATTCTGCTGCATTTTCACCTGCAACTGTCATCAATGCACATGCAGTTATTCCACCAATCAATGGGTCGTTAGCTCCTACATATGAACCGATAATGGTAGTTAACATGCAGCCGCTACCAGTAATGAGAGGCATCATCTCATCACCATTTTCAAGACCAAAGGTCACTTCACCATCTGAAATAATATCAATAGGGCCACTTGCAATAACTACTGTATTCAATTCCTTAGCCAATGCCTTTACTATTGCCCCGTTAATATCCAAATTATCCTTAGAGATAACATCACTTGCTGCTACATCCACTCCTTTAGCTATGGAATCATTTTCTGTATCAAGATTAATCAATTTAGTAATAGCCTTGATTTCAGACATGTTTCCTCTAATTAATGCAAGAGGATAGTTTTCAACAATTTCCTTTGTCATGTCATTTCTTAAGGCACTTACACCTGCACCTACAGGGTCAAATATGATAGGCTTGTTGATTTCCTTAGCCTGATTTGCACTGTTTCTCATCAATTCATTCTGTGCTTTGCTTAATGTTCCAATATTGATTACAAGAGCACTTGCAATATTTACTATTTCTCCACCTTCTTCAGCACCATTGGACATGATTGGTGATGCTCCAATAGCTAATGCTGCATTTGCACAATCAGTAACTGTTACAAAATTGGTTATGCAAAAGGTCAAAGGAGAAATTTCCTTCACATTTTTTAAAGCGTCTTGAAATCCATTTAATGCATTTTTTACATTTTCACTGTCAGTAATTATAATTTCATCTGTCATTTTATAACCTTTAAAATCTTAAATTTTTTTTCAACATTCTTATCTTTTATCTTTATTTTTATATAAAGTTTTGTATAATTTATCATGATTATTCATTATAAATTACTATGAAATTATTAAAAAGTATTTAAAATAAGTCGAGAATATGGTAAAAATCATTAAAAATTTTTTAAAAAAACAGTGCATTGAATAAAAAATAAGAATAAAATTAAAAAAATAATTAAAAGAAGTAAAAATAATTAAAAGAATAAAAAAAAGAAAAAATAAAAAGAATTATTTATCATCAAATAATTCTTTAGACTCTTCAAGAGCCACTACTGCAGGTAATGGATTACCAGCCAACATATCAATGGAAGCTCCTCCACCACTACTGATATGGTCCATCTTATCCCCATAACCTAAATTGACGGTAGCTGCTGCAATATGACCTCCACCAATAACTGAAAATCCATCAGATGAAGCGATTGCATTGATAATGTCCTCTGTACCGATTGCAAATTTAGGATCTTCGAATACACCAGCAGGACCATTTGCAAAAATGGTTTTTGCTTCCCTTAACATCTTGGAATATTTAATCAAGGACTCTCTTCCAATATCAAAAATGGAAGCATCAGGAATATTGTCTATAGGTACGTCAGCCCTATCTCCTTGAACACTGACTGCAACATCAGTAGGATAGACTATTCTTTCTCCAAACCTTTCAATAAGACCTTTACATTTTTCCACCATATCAAGGTAGCCTCTTGCTTCAATGAAGTTCTTATTGGTAGACTTTATATCATAACCTGCTGCCCAAATGAATATGTTTGCAACAAGTCCTGAAACAAGAACATAATCTGCTGTACCATTTTCCAAAACATTTTCAGTAACTGTAATGGAATCGTCTGCCTTCATACCACCTAAAGCGAAAACGCACGGATGTTGAACATTCTCTAAAGCATTTCCTATAACAGTGAGTTCCTTTTCCATAACTCTTCCTGCAGCTGAAGGAACAGTCCTTGTAAAACCAACCAATGAAGTTTGGGATCTGTGTGCTGCAGCAAATGCATCATTTACAAAGTAATCAACTAAAGGAGTTAATGTTTTTACAAGTACAGATGTAGCCTCTTCTTCAGCAGAACGTTTCAATTGTTCTTCTGAATAGAATCTGACATTTTCCAATAATATAATTTGACCAGGCTCCATAGCAATTATGGATTCCCTTGCTTTAGATGAGAAAATTGAATCAACATATCTTACTTCCAATCCAACTGCTCTAGATAAAACAGCAGCATGTTGCTCTAAAGTAGTAAAATCGTTTTTACCTGGACGGCTTTGGTGAGCTAAAATAACAGTTTTTGCGCCTTTCAAAGATAATTCCTTAATGGTTTCGGCATGCAGTTTCATACGGGTATCATCCAAAATGATTCCAGAATTAGGATCTACAGGAGAGTTGATGTCAATCCTAACCAAAACTGTTTTGCCGTTTACATCAAAATCATCAATAGTATTAAACTTTGCCATAATTTCACTCAATAATAATCATTAAAAATAAATTTATTAATAAACATTAAATGACACTATTAAATCTTGCTTACTAAATCCAACAATGCATCTTTAGGACTTTCTGCCTTAATGATTCCAGAAGCCAATAGAACTCCTTCAGCACCTAATTCAATAGCTGCAGCCATATCTTCACCAGTAGAAATACCTGCACCGCATAAGACTTGAACATCCTTATTGATGGCTTTCACTTTAGATACACTGCCTTCCACAACTTCAGGATCTGCCTTTGAAACAGGAATTCCAGTACCTATAAGTTCAGGAGGTTCCACTGCAACATAAGTTGGAGCAAGGGTTGCAGCTGCCATACTTGTTTCAATATTATTAGTACATACACAGGAAATGAGTTCTGCTTCTTGTGTCTTTTTAACAATCTCTGCAATATCCGCAAGAGTCATTCTGCATTCAGAGTGATTTAATAAGGTTCCGTCAATCCCGCTTGCTACAAAATTTTCAAATAAGTTGCTTCCAGTGTGTCCACCAGGAGAAACCGCATCAATATGTTGAGATAAAACAGGAATGCTGGTTTCCTCTTTGATTCTATAAATATCAATAGCTTGTGGTACAGCTACCATAGTAACTCCAGATTCTTCACCAGCACTTTCCAAAGCGTTAGCCAAGTCCAATGCCTTTTGACCACTTGATTCCAAATAAGTTTTAAAATTTAATATAACAACAGGTGTTTTAAGACTCAAATTAAATCCTCCTTAAAAACTATAATACATAATAAAAATGTTTTTTAAATTTGCATTTTAAAATTGTTTTTTCTATGGTAAATAATAAATAGAATAATTAAAAGAAATTATTACTATATTAATAAAATATATATTCTTAATTATATTTAAATTATTTTAAATTATCAAATATTGCAAAAGGATTATCATGACATTTACTAAAGAAGAACAAGCAAAATTGGAATACAGCGGTTACAGATTTGTTGGAGAACATGGCCACGCTGCCGTCAAGACATGTCACTGGACTAGAAAAAGTATGGTGAACGAAGGAGTGTGCTATAAGGAACAGTTTTATGGTGTCAAATCACATAGATGCCTCCAGATGTCACCTGCTGTACCATTCTGCAATCAAAAATGTTCTTTCTGTTGGAGAGACCTTAGTCAAACAAGAACAGAATGGGAAGGGGAATATGATGATCCTAAAACAATCATTGAAGGAGCCATTAAGGCACAGAACAATCTGTTGTGCGGATTTGGTGGAAACAAAAAGGTAGACAGGAAAAAGCTTGAGGAATCCAAAAAGCCAACAAATGCTGCGATTTCACTTGCAGGAGAGCCAACATTATACCCTGAAATCGATGAACTGATAGCAGAATTCCACAGACAGGATTTCACAACATTCTTGGTAAGCAATGGAATGTATTGGGAAAAACTTGGAAACCTCGACAACGAACCAACTCAACTATATGTTTCCTTGGATGCACCTAACGAGAAAGTGTATAAAGAGTTATGCAACCCTCAAATAAACGATGGTTGGAGCAATTTAAACAAGACACTTGAACTAATGAATAGTTTCAATAGCAGAACAGCAATTAGAATCACTTCAGTTAAAGGCAAAAACATGATTAACACAGATAAGTATGCAGAACTGATCAATAAGGCAAATCCAAAATTCGTTGAAGTCAAGGCATACATGTTTGTAGGGTCTTCAAGAAAACGTTTAAGTCTTGACAATATGCCATCACATCAGGAAGTGCGTGATTTTGCTCAAGAAATAGCTGATAAAACAGGTCGAGAACTTACAAAAGAAGCTGAAGTCAGCAGAGTTGTTTTATTGGAATAAGCTAATTTTAAAAAATTGTCATTGAAAAAATAGAAAAAATTTTAGATATCATATATTAAAATTGAAAAATATTAAAAAAAGTAAAAAAAGATAAAGAGAAGAGTTATTTAGCTTCTTGAGCTTTAATCTCTTCACATAATTCAACAGCTTTTTTAGCAGCTTCCTCTAAGGAAATTTCATAAGGGATGCCTGCTTCTTCGAGTAATCTTTGACCTTCCTCTTCATTGGTACCGGTAAGTCTTGTTACAATGTTTACATCCCATTTATTATCTTCCAATGCTGCAATTACACCTCTTGCAACATCATCAGCTCTAGTAATACCACCTAAAACATTAAGGAATACCACTTTCACTGGAGGATAGTTTAAAACTAAGTTTAAAGCTTTTTTAATGGATTCATCAGATGCTCCACCACCGATATCCAAGAAGGTAGCTGGTTTTCCACCGAATAAGGTAACCATATCCATACCGGTTAAGGTTAATCCTGCACCATTTCCGATAACTGCAATATCACCATCAAGCTTTACAAATGCAAAGTCTTTTTTCTTGAATCTGTTTTGTCTTACTTGATCTTGGTGACGGAATAAAGCATCATTTTCAATTTCCAATTTTGCATCAGCTGCAATCAAGCCGTCATCAGTTAAGATAAGAGGGTTGATTTCAGCAACTTCAGCATCATATTTATCATAAACGTTATAGAGTTTCCAGATAATGTCTCCGATTTTAGACATCAATTCAGAACCTACACCCATTTTACGAGCTATTTCACGAGCTTCATAAGGCAAGAATTCTTTTAATGGGTCTACATTGTATCTGATGATCTTTTCAGGAGAGGTCTTAGCTAATTCTTCAATTTCAACTCCACCTTCTGCACTTGCCATGATGATTGGAGTTCTGTTAGCTCTGTCATTTGAAACACTTAAGAAGAATTCCCTTTGAATATTCGCTTTTTCTTCAATGAGCAAGTGTTTTACTTTTTCACCTTTAATCTCTAACTTTAATAACTCATTTGCGATTTGGAATGCTTCACCAGGGTTATCTGCAAACTTAATACCTCCTGCTTTACCTCTTCCACCAACGAGAACTTGAGATTTGAGCACAATAGGTCTGCCGAATTCGGTAGCCACTTCCATTGCCTCTTCAGGAGAATATACAACATGTCCTTCTAAAATTTTAATTCCTTCACTTTCAAAAACTTTTTTTGCACTATGTTCAAAAAACTTCATTTTTCTCACTCTGACTAATAAGCATGAAAATTATAATAAGAATTTAATTTTAAAAATACGTATAATTTTAAAAATACTTATGAATATGAATTATAAAAATAAATGAAATAAATCATCCTATTAGATTATTTGTTTTAATAGAAATAACTTATTATCTTTAATCATTAATATTATATGTATTTACTTATTATTAAAATTATTTATAAAAATAGTTAAGTTATGATTATAAGAATGGCAATAAGATATAAAAAAAGCATGCTAAAAATTAAATAGTGAAAAAATAAAAAAAGTAAAAAGAAGAAATAAGAAAATTAAAGCAAAGCATATCCTGCTTCGAATGCTTGAATATTCTTATCTTCGGTTCCTTTTGGTA
>NZ_JAZNIB010000218.1:0-4020 GCF_045577275.1 Methanobrevibacter sp. | reverse complement strand
CCATTTCCCCTTGTCTTGAATCTTGCAAATGGATTTAAACGAATAAGCCTAGGAAAATCCATTATTTCGATATTGCATTCCCTGAATTCGTTCAGGATGGCTGATGCAAGAAATGTTGTGCACATCCCATCCGGAGAGTCTGTATCGTCTATTCCTATATAAAAATAATCCATATGAATCACTGAAAGTCTGCTATGACCATTAAAGAATTGTTAATCAGTAAAAGATTAACTATTAATAATCAAAAGTCTAAAAAATTAAATAGTCAATTTTATATTAATCCTAAAAGATAATAATATTATTAAAATTTATTTAAACTAATTAATAAAAATTATCTTAAAAATTTAAAAAAACTATCAAAAAACGAGGCAATCCTATGGCAATAACTAATAGGAATCAATTAATACGAGAAGTTTATCAACTGCTAAACAAAGAGGGCTTTGAAACATCCAACATTTATGAACAAAGCTGTTTTGATATAGTGGCTCGTAAGAAATTGCTAATTCTACTTTTAAAAGTCCTCGTCAACATAGATAGTATCAATGAATCCCATGTTGAAGAGATAAGACAAATCTCCCATGTTTTCTTGGCTAGCCCAATCATCGTAGGGGTTAAATCCAAAAACCACATATTGGAGGAGGATGTTGTATACGAAAGGCATGGGCTTCCTGCAATTGGACTTGAAACCCTTAAAAACATGATCGTTTACGATGAATATCCTGAAATTCTTGCAGACCGTGGAGGATATTATGTTCAAATCAATGGAAATGTTCTAAAGGAATATAGGGAAGAGTATAACCTATCATTAAAGGACCTTGCTGATTTGGCTCATGTTTCAAGAGCTACCATGTACAAGTATGAAAATGGAATGGTAAGGGCAAATACTGAAACTGCAATGCTTCTTGAAGAGATCTTGAATACAAAGATTACCCTTGACATCGACCTTTTCGAACCTTATCAGGAAGACATTAAGCTGAAGGCAGATACAAGCAGTTTGAACCAAACTCAAGGAACCAATGCACAGAATTTGGCAAAATTAGGTTTTGGTGTTGTTTCAACCAATAAAAGTCCATTTGATGCACTTGCAAAAGCTGAAATAGCTACAAGAAAGAAAGAACAAACACCACTCATTGCTAACTTGAATGTTCAGGATGACCAAAATACAAAAACATTGAAAAAAATGGCAATCAGCTTAAAGGACCTTTCTCTTGTAACATCTTCAGATTCATTCTTTGTGCTTAATGATGACAGAATTAAAGACTCAATTGACGGAATTCCAGTCATAAAGTCATGGGAAATGAAAGAGTTTGAGAATTCCAAAGAGTTCTTGAAATTGATTAAGGAAAGAAGAAACAATTAATTAAAAAGGTGAAAATATGGACCTTCAAAAAAATAGAGGAATGATTATTCTTATTGTTGCATTGATATTGGCAGTTATCCTAACCTTTTACGTTGGAGTCGTAAATCCAATCATATTGGGATTAGGAATTCTTGCAATAATTGTAATCATATTAAACATTTACCTTGAAAAGGTGAAAAAATAATCCAAATTCAAAACAAAATTTAAAAAATCATATTTTAGAAATTTTAAGAAAAAAGGAAGATTTAGGATTCATCTTCAATGTCACATGGCTTAATCCACTCTTCCTCACCATTCACCAGAGTTACAATTGCATCTATAATGCAATGCGGATTCCATCCGACCACAGCATCCGCTTTTTCAACTATTTCTTCTATAACATATTCCACACCAAAGGAACGGACAAAAAGCAATGGAATCTCATATTCCTGTGATTTGTCAATCAGTTCATCACAGATTTCCTTATTTTGATGATAAAGACCATACAATAATACGATCACGTCTATTTTTTCAAACAGCTCATCGTTCAACTCATTATCCTGATTATTGTATTCATTCCATAAGAAGTCAGTTTGACTGTTTATCCTTTCCTTATAGAATTCATATTCATTATAGGAATCAATTCCTTTGCTTATAAGAAGATTATAAACCTTATTTTTTTGATTTTCATCTGACATAGAATCACTTTATTAATTATAACAATAGTTATATCATTGATTAAAAAAATATAAAAAGAATCATTTATCCAAATCGATTCTTTCTGTAGCAGTATAAAGATTAAATCTGTCACCACGTACAAATCCAACCATAGTGATGTTTCCCTTTTCTGCAATATCATAACCTGATCCTGCAGGAGCTGCATTTGAAACCAAAATAGGGATACCTACCCTGACGACTTTAATAAGCATGTCTGCAGGCATTCTGCCACTATAGCATACATAGCATTTGGATAAGTCAAATCCTGCCTTTGCTGCTGCACCAATCACCTTATCAACAGCTACATGACGACTTACATCTTCACGGGTAATGAACTGGTCACCATAAACCAATTGTGCAACATGAACACTACCAGTCTCTTGCCATATTTCTGCCTTAGCTGTAAGCCTTTTCATGTTTTCTGTAATTTCTGTTGCATTAACAACCAGATCAGATTCCACAGGTTCAATTGTTTTAAGTTCGCTTCTCCATCCTCCTGCACTATCAGACATCACACCTTGATATTCCAAGAGTCTGCATGCACAGGCATGTTTGGCTCCGCCTTCCTTTTCCTGAACAAGATCATCACTTTCAAGGTCTATTTCTGGAGTGTGCATATGGACCGTTTTGATGATGACCTTCTTATCATCAACTTCAATGCTTTCAATCTCATCAACAGATTTTACCAATCCATCCCCTAAGCAATATCCTACGGCGAAATCATCCAAATCTGCAGGATATGTGGAAAATTTCCGTGGCTGAAGGAAGTCTATATAGAAATAGATGTTTTCATCTTCAACTGTTTCTTCTTCAACATGCTCATATTTCCCATTTTCCCATCTGATTGCAGGAATCTTCTTAATGAACTCCATTTTCCTCACCTTAAAACGAATAATATCAATAATTTTCTTAATTTTCAATATTATTTTTAATCTACAATATAATTTATAACAATAGTTATATTTATAAATTTACATAAATTTATATTAAATTTATTAAATCTCTTTTAAAATGTTGAATGATTCCTCTGCCTCTCTTTCACTTGCAATACCGACAGAAACCATATCAGCAAAATCCAATGTATTAAGGAAATTGAAAGCTTCCTCTGGTTTTTGAATACCAACTGCTAAAATCTTATTGATAATGATTTTCTTATCAATCTTTTCAAGCATTGAATTAAGTTCTTCTCGCTTATCTGATCTGAAATCCGGAACATCCATCATGTATCCAAGCTTGTTAACTGGAATCATGTAAAAGTCAAACAAGCCCTTATCTTCGAGAATAGGGGAATCGATTAATTTCTCACTTGTTTTAAATGGGAAAGAAGTGATTATTCCTGCTGGAACTCCTGCACCATTGATCTCATCCAAAATCTCAGTTATGAAATCCCAATCATATGTGTCTATAAGGAACTCATCAACAAGCATCACAGAGTTATCGAATTGGGCAAGGTTTTCAATGTCTTCCTTCCAGGTAGCTTCCATCTTTGCCTGTTCATAATTTGGGAAAACATAATCCATTTCTGTCTTTCCGATTGTGGAAACGGATTGCATTTCAACTCCATTGTCACAAGCCATTTTGAATGCCTTAAGGAGATTTTCCTTGTTTGCCAAATTAATAGATCTTACACCACAATCATAAGATTTTTCAATGATCTTGCTTACATTGTTCGGGTTTCTAAGCAAGTCCAAATTGTATAAACGAGTCCTATGTCCAAAATAAGCATCTGCAAGAAATGGAGCATTTCCTAAAACTACACGAGGGATTGATTTTCCTTTGAATTCTAAATCTTCGTTAAAAATAATAAACACGACCTAATTGAAATTGATTAAAGTTTTTTATCTAAAATTAATTTTTAAAATAATTATAAATCTAAATAGCAATTTAATTTAAATAATTATTATATTTATCGAAAAAAATTAAAAAAAGAGACAATGAGAATGACAATAAAATAAAAGATAAAG
>NZ_JAZNIB010000217.1:0-4015 GCF_045577275.1 Methanobrevibacter sp. | reverse complement strand
TTTTTTTTAATTTTTTTTAATTTTTTTTTAATATTTTTTACATAATTTCGTTAATTATCTATTTTTTCATTACATTTATATATAAGAAAGATATATTTAGTATTATATGTAGCGGGGTTAAGTTTTAGTAACTGAAAATTATGTTAAAAGAATAGGTAAAATTTCATTATTAGATCAAATTTAATGTTGTGTTATCTTTTGTCTATATGCTAGCTGATTTTTTGATTGATTAATCTGATTATATTATTAGTCTGTTTGCTAGTTGATTTTTTGATTGATTTTATTATGTTTAATTTTTCATTAAAGTCACTGCCAGAGTTCTATAGGCTTAAAAACATGATTTTTTCTAATGGCTACATATCAAACTAATAGCATTTGAAAAATTAATTTATTTGGATAATTCATATATTATATTTTAAAATGGTGAATTAAATGAGTAATATGAAAACTAAATTTTTAGTATTGTCATTGATTATTTTATTATTCCTTTCTGTTTATGCCATTACTGCTGCAGAAAATGATGATGTAATCACTGATACTCAAGATTTAAAGTTATCTGAAGATACAGTAACAGATGTAAAATTAAATGAAGACTCTTCAGATGATGCCCTATTATCACAGGTGGATACAGATTCCAGGGATGATATTGCCGATGAAAAGCCGGTCAATACAAAAAATAAGTTAGGTGCCGGTAAAAGTAAAGTCACAGTCATCTTCCATAAAATGTCTAGTGAAGGGGAAGTGACTGATAGCGTCACTAATGAAATTAGCTCAACTTGGGGAATTGGTATGGCCAAATTCAATAACCAAGTAGCTAATAAGAAATACAGTGATTTTGTATATGAGAATGAACATTGGGTATTTGACCATTGGGAAGATGCAGATGGAAACAAAATAACAGGAACCCAAACTATTGTTGCAACTGGAGAGGATTTTGAAGTGCATTACTATGCAAAATATACACACACTCCTCTTGGAACTTTACGTGTAACATATAATGACAACTTTGGTCATGGCAGCGGCAGTATGAATTATACTGATCATAATACTGCATATAAGCATACCTTTAAGGTTCCTGCAGACTATCCTGAAGATAAGGTTGTATTCAAATACTGGGAAAGAGAAGATACTGGTGAAAAATTCAATGCTGGTGATAGTCTTACTGTAAAGCCAAGTGAATTTGATGGAAAAGAGTTAAATATCACTGTAAATGCAATCTATGACATCAAAACAGTTGTCACTCTTGATGAAGTGACTGATTATACAGGTAATGTCGTGGATATAACTGCAAAAGTTGAAGATGCTTTTGGCAATCCTTTAAATGGTGGAACTGCTACTTTAACAATAGATTATGATAATAAATTAGGTGCAAGTGCAGAAACTTATACTGCTGAAGTGAAGGATGGAAAAGCAGAATTCAAGGATATCACTCTTGGTGCTCCAGGAACCTATCCTTCTAAAGTGGAATACACAGGCTATGATGATCCTGACTCTTCCGAAGGAAGAAATGCTTATCTTGCTTCAGAAGGGGAATCAAAAGTAAACATCTTGCCATTAAACACCACCACTGAAAGTGATGATGTTTCAGGTACTGTTGGAGAAAAGGTAGACATTACTGCAGATATCACAGATCAAAATGGTGACCCTGTCCAAAATGGTACAGCTGTTTTAAAAATCAATGGCAAAGAGTATACTGCTGAGGTAAAGGATGGAAAAGCCACCTTTACAGGTGTGGAATTACCTTCAGAAAGTACAGAGGCGACTATTGAATATCAAGGTAATGATTATTATAATCCTTCCAACACCACTATAAAAGTAACTGTTACCGTCCCTGAAGAGCCAGATCAAGAGGATGATTCCAGTCCAGAACCAGATGAACCAAGTTCAGATTCAAATGATACTGATACAAACGGCACTGATTCAAATCCTAAGGAACCAAAACATTCCAAAATAATTGAAAAGGCTAAAAAAGCTCTTCCTGCTGCAGGAAATCCAATATTATTATTGGCTATTGCTTCTGTGGTATTAGGTTCAGCAGTGTCTTTAAGACGTAAGAAATAATAATTTTTAGAAGAATTTATTCTTCTTTATTTTTTCTTTTTTTTTTATTTTCAACTTTTAGGTTAATCAACTTTTTTTACTTTTTTTTTTAGTTTGATTTCTAATTTTATTTTATTTTATTTTTATTTATTTTAACTTGAAGCAGATCCATTGCCAGTTGATTCTGTAACTTTTGTTTCTTTCAATGTACCATTATCTTCAAGCCATACTGTTCCGTTTTCATCAGGATTAGCAATATCTGTAATGGAATCATTTACAGTAATATTCCCTTCTGAAAGCATATCCGTATCACCAGTATTGTTTGAGTTCAAATATGCCCCTATAGCTAATGCGATACAGATTATTGCTAAAAGAATTATCAATAGTTTTTTATCATTCTCCATTTTCATCACCAAGATTATTAATTTTCTTTTAAAAATACTTGAAATCTATTTTTTCTATTTAAGGAAATTTGCATACTGTATGGTAAAATCTGAAACTTTGGATTCCCGGAGTAGGCAAATTAACTGTAACAGTCTTTCCCTTTTTCATACTTAAGTTAAAAATGCATGGATAGTTGATGACTGTACTTTTACCCTTATATTTGGCCTTTTTAAAATAAGTAATTTTGTAGTATACATTACAGCATATCTTGTGGCTTGTCAGCTTTTTGGTAATTATCCTCACTGTCTTTCCTCCCCACTTGGGAACAATGATCTTAACAAGAAATGCATATCCCGGATTTACTTTGTTGCGGATATAACTGACTTTTTTAGAATAATAATATGCATATCCCTTTCCAGAAATGCTATTGAGCTTAGCATTATCTATTATGGAATATCGGGACATATCCAAACTGATTGTTTTGGATTTATTCAATATTATCAAAGAATTGTTGGTGTAGAATTCCTTAAACTTTCCCAAATCATATTTGACATATCCTAAATTAGGGTCTGCTAAAGTAACGCTATCTTTACCGATTTCCTTAATCACTGACCAATGTTCGCCACCATTGATATTCATATGGACTATAAAGTTTTCCTTTAGATTGGAGCTATCTGCATAAACTCCATATGCTGTTAAATTGTATTTGGATGTAGCATCAATAAGCCCTTTCATTGTTGTGCCATCTATTGTGGTGTTGGTAGCCAATTTGGCATCATCTAAACTGATATTTGTTCCCATATCATTTAGAACAGTGGCAAATGAAGCTGCGCCACAACTGTAATCATCAGTGGACATGACTATATTTGAGCCGCTTTTAGGCTGTTCAATTATCTCCACGGAATTATGTTTTAGGATATCCATTTCATCATCTGGTTTTGCTCTCATTTCCATATCCTCACTTAACTCTGCAGAATCATCAATAGAATCGTAATCATTCAGTATTTTTGTATCATCATTTGAATCGTAATCATTCAATATTTTATCATCTATTGTATCAGAATCATTTATTTCTATCAAATCGGTGTCACTGGCACTTATTTGACCTATAATTAAAAATAAAGACATGATACATATAATTAAAATGTTTTTATTTATTTTTAACATATTTTTATCTCCTTTTATCATTAACTTAGTTTTAAGCAAACTTCTTTGTTTAAATCAGCCGATTATTTTCTAAATTTTACAAATAGTTAACTATTTATAAATCTTTTATTTTGTAAACTATTTGTTATAATTGGTTTATTTTTAAAATAAATCGATTTGCTCTTAAAAATAAGTTAATATTTAATTTGAGTTCTTTATATTTAAATTTAAGGTTTTTTTAACTTTTATTTTACATTTTAATTATAATTTGTACTTTAATTGGAATTTAATAGATTGATTTTAATTTTTTAATCTCATGTGATCGACCTGTGAGCTTTCAGAATTAATCGACGCCGCTATCAGACAACGAATGCGTTGATGACTATAAAGTATAATTTTGATTTTATAATCTCGATTTTGTAATTAACTTCTAATTTTTCTTTTA
>NZ_JAZNIB010000216.1:0-7819 GCF_045577275.1 Methanobrevibacter sp. | reverse complement strand
TATAGCTATTTTTAGTGAGGAAAAGGGGAATTACTATCAAAATGTTGGATTTATATTTCAACAGGTGGACTTGTTCTTGCAAAGCAAAGGAATAGGGACCTGTTGGATAGGAATGGGAAGTCCTAAAAATTATAATAATCCGGATGACAGCCAAAAGTTCATAATCATCATATCAGTCGGAAAGCCAAAAGGAAATATATACAGGGAAATTGACCAGTTTAGAAGAAAAGCTCTTGAAGACATATCAGATATGAGAGATGAAAAATTGGTCCCTGCACAATTTGCACCCTCCGCTTCCAATAGCCAACCATGGTATTTCACCCATAACGATGACGGCAGCTATGATTTATACAGGATAAAACGTGGAATGCTTAGAAATAGGGTGTATGGAAAATGGAATAGGATTGACACTGGAATAGCTTTGGCACATCTTTATGTGGCTAATAGGGATAGCTTTAAATTCTACATGAAAGAAAGTCCTAAAGAATTGAAAGGGCATTTTTATGCCGGTAGTTTTGAGATTTAATAGCTATTTTTAACTATTCTCTTTAATTTTCATTTTCACTTTTTTTACCATAAATATGGAATCAGCCTATATTTTACCTTTCCCTTATATTCCTTATATCCAATCAATTCATTCTCAAGAACTTTTTCTTCATTTCTAATTCTAAATATAATTATTATTGGATAAATCAACATAACAACAAATGAAAATATGGAATCCAACACTAATGGCATTGATAGGAATAAAAATATTGTAGAAGTGTACATCGGATGTCTTACAATGCCGTATAGGCCAGAATCAACAACCTTCTGATTTTCACTTACCTCAACAGTACGTGAAAGATAAGCGTTTTCCCTAAGCACTTCTGCATACATTATATAAGCTAGCAGGAATATGATTGAAGCGATAATTATCACTGCTTGAGGAAGGTGGTACCATCCCAATCTAAAGTTAAGTCCTGCTAAAATGAATGCCAGCAGGAAGATTATTCCACTAATCAAAATCACTATTTTCTGTTCATCCTCCTCTTCATTTGCATCCAATCTTCTTCTTAAAAGATCTGGAGATTTGAAAAACATGATTATTCCTGCAAAAAACATTGGAATAAAGAGCAATGCTATAAATAACCATCCATTAGGATAATTTAGTGTTCCTGCAGGGATGAAAAGAAGTATGCATATTATTATCAGACCAATAAGGAATTTGCTTAATGCTTGAAAAAATAGTTTATTATCCATCATATCACCAATTTGCTTTACAATTAATTTTTTATTTTTTCAGTATAATAAGTTTTGAGTTTTTTGTGGAATGAATTATATATTTTTAAAATAAATATATTTGTAGAATTGAAAAATTAAATATTTCAAGTGATTTTAGTGAAATGGAAAATAGGAAATGTTGAAATAGATAATCAGATAGCTTTGGCTCCTATGGCTGGGGTATGTGACTTCAGCTTCAGAACAATTGTCAAATCAATGGGTTGCGGGTTGATTGAAACTGAAATGGTTTCAGATAAGGCTATCATGTACGGCAATTGGAAAACCAAGGAAAAGCTGTATATGACTGATTATGAACGTCCAATTTCACAGCAAATCGTAGGTTCGGATATAGAATCGCTGACATTTGCTTCCAAATACATATATGAAAACACAAATGCAGATATCATTGACATTAACATGGGATGTCCTGTAGTTAAAGTCACCAACAGGTCAAAATCAGGCTGTGCATTGATGAAGGATCCAATTAAAGTCAGGTCTATTGTAGAATCTATTGTAGACATTATACCGATTCCAGTTACCGTAAAGATTAGAAGCGGTTGGGATAAGGATAATATCAATGCTGTAGAGATAGCGCAAATCGCTGAAGATGCTGGTGCATCCGCAATTACAGTTCATCCACGTACAAAGGATCAAGGATACTCAGGAAAGGCGGATTGGTCGATTATAAAAGAAGTTAAGGAAAATGTATCCATTCCAGTTATTGGAAATGGAGATGTCAGGTCATGTTTTGATGCAAAGAGAATGTTGGATGAGACAGATTGTGATGCAGTTATGGTTGGAAGGGCTGCATTAGGCAATCCTTGGTTAATTAGGGATTGCATCAATTATCTTGAAGACGGCACACTGCCAAAGGAAGTTAGCATTGAAGAGAGAATGGAAATCCTAAAGAAACACATAAATCTTCTTCTTCAAAGAAAGGGAGAGGCATTTGCAATTCCTAAAATGAGAACCCAAGCAGCATATTATGTTAAGAAGTTGCCGAAGACAATAGAGCTCAAGCAGCAGATATTCAAGATGAATACAAGAGATGACTTGTTTAATCTATTGGATAATTATGTGGAAACAATGGGTGACGAGTTAAAATAATCTTAAAAAATAGTTTTTGAAAAATAGATTAAAAAAATAAAAAAGAAACTAGTGGGTCACTCCCAACTAGTGAAAAGAGTTTTGGTCAAGGTTTTTTGGCCGAAGGCCAAAAAAGCTTGGGTTAGTAGTAAACTTTTACAGCCTCATCAACATCATCATGCAAACCAAGTGCAGCAAGTGCACCTACTTTACCTTGATCTCCTGTAACTGCAAGGAGTGGAATGTCCAATTCTTCTGCAAGTTTTTCTGCAGTTTCAACATCCATCATACCAGTCTTGGTAGCCATTGCATATTCTCTAAGCTTAGGAGGTATTCCAATTCCTTCAAGAATAGCTATTGCAGTCTTATCTGATAAGGTGTCATGTTTTAGGATTTCAATAAGTCTATTGATCAATCTTTCCTTATCTTCAGCCATTACAGCAAAGGTAAGAGCAATTGAAACACAGTTTTGAGTCTTATGAGGATTATGTGGGAATAACTGAACGATAATATGGTCGAGATACTCGAATCCTTCCTCTTTCAATTGAAGGCCGATATTGTGAGCCATGGTCCAGGTTGCTCCTGCATCCTTTACATCAGTGTCATCTATTCCGATAACCAATTTTTCGTATTTTGGAGTTACTACAGTAGCTTTTCCTTCTTTGCTTCCTCCACCAACTTCGAGAAGCTCGATGTATTTTACACCTTCTCCCATACCTCTGCACATCCCAGCACCTACTCCAGCACCAGCAAGGCCTCCGTGAGTGACTTTAACTTCATTTGCTTCCTCATCAATAACAACTTCTTCAATTCCAGCAGCATTGATACTTGCTTTAAGGTCTATTGGCTTTTTGCCCACTTTACAAAGGTAGGTGTGCTTGTTTCCATCTCTTTTAGCATCAATGATAAGTTCACTGCTGTGTTGGTATTGGTAAAGCAACCAGTTGGAACCGCTTGGGCAAGGGTGGTATTCAATAAGTTCTACTTTATCTCCATCAGCCATTGTAATGACTTTCTCATATGGAGCAATCCATGGGTCATCAAATTTTTCTTTTAACTCTTCAGGTTTTAAAATTTCCATATTACCATCTATAAAGATAAATTTTTAAAAAGATTGTTAATCTAAAAAATTAGCTGTTAATCATTTTAAGCTATAAAAAAAGTATTTAAAGAATTCAAATAGAATTCTTTAATCATATTCATTTCAATTAAATTTCTTGTAATCTGTCACACATTTTGACAGCTGCTTCAACAGCGCTTTTACCATAGGTAACTCTTCTGTGAGCATCTAATCTGGTCATTCCTGGACCACTGATTCCGAGGGAAATTGGTTTACCCCATTCTAATGATAAATCAGCGATTTTACGGGATGCGTGTTGAGCTACGATTTGGTCGTGATCAGTTGCACCTTCAATTACAGTACCAAGGGTGATGATACAATCTAAATCTACGTCTTCGTAGTCTTCATCTTCGTCTGCTTCAATTAATTTTTTGATTGCAAGAGGCATATCGAATACGCCTGGCACCATTACAATTTTAGTGATTTCACAATCACGAACTTGAGCTTCTGCTTTAGCAAGTTCTAACATCATATGAGTAATATCATAATTAAATTCTGCAACTACTGCACCAATATTATATTTTACCATTTTTTATCCTCCAAACTTTATTTAGTCATTGATTAATATTATTTTATTAATTTTTTTATTTTTTTATTAATTTTTTAATTTTTTATTTTTTTATTAATTTTTTGTTTTTGTTTTGATTATTTATTTATCATTATTGAATTATAACGTGGCTTGACTACATTACCATTACGATAAAACTAGCCACTGCACTGAAAACCATAATAAAGATAATAAATAATGCTGCAAGTTTTACTGCTGTCATATTTGTTCTCCTACTTTTATATAAATTAATTTCTTATTTGATAATATTTTTTGATAATATTTTTATATATTATAGTAATTATTTATAAATTTTATTTTTTTAAGGGTTGTTAGGAAATTATTCAATACTCAATATTCTCCTTCTTGAATTCCTCATAAGTGTCATATTTCAAAACATCCAAGAAGAATTTTTTCTTCTTAGGCCCAAGATTATCCAAATAATCCTGATAATATTCTGTTTTTTTAATTTTTTCATAATCTTCTTTAATCAAGTTGAATAAGGGCTCTTTCGCATCTTCTGTAATATCCATCAAGGCCATTCTTGGTCCATTGATCTTATAAGCCAACAAATCGAACTTATAGTCCTCATAGAAACCGTTATCTATGAATCTTCTCATGAGTTCACAGCCTGCTTCCACTGTATCAAGGTAGTTTGCATCTACGACATGGGTTATTGAAGCGTTGTGTTTTCTTCTATAATAGAAATGTTTTCTTATGATTGAAATTCTTTTTGCCTTAAGGTAAACATAGAAGAAAAATGGCATGTCCTCAAAGTATATTCCTTCTGGAAAAGAAGCATCAATTGACTTTAAAAAGCTGTTTCTATAAATTTTTTGACAACTGCTGACAGATAGGTCGAATAGGAAATCCTTTGTCTTTTCTGGGCCAAATACACAGTCATCAAAGCTTTCATCAAGCTTATTCAAATTGAACCAATCGTTTTCATAAATGCGGCCTGTTTCATCATCGTAATTGATCATTTGATACATGGTGATATCTGTATCCTTTTCCTTTGCCTCATTATAGGATATTTCAAATGCTTCCTCCCTAAACCAATCATCAGCGTCAAGGAAAGTCACATATTCGCCAGAAGCTATTTTCATTCCTTTGTTTCTGCTTGCTCCAAGACCTATATTTTCCTGGTCTATAACCTTAATTCTTGAATCATCCTTTGCATAGCCATTTATGATATTGAGAGTATTGTCTGTAGAACCGTCGTTAACTATGATTATTTCAATACATTTAAGTGTTTGGTTTAGAACACTTTCAATAGCCTTTCTTATGAATTTCTCTTCATTATATGCACAAAGAATTACGGATATTTTTGGTTCAGTCATCTTCACTCCCTAATAAGAATTAATATGGTTTTAGTTCAATGCATCGATAATTGCATCAGCCACTTCAGTTGTTGTTGAATTTCCACCAAGATCTGGAGTCAGTATCTTTCCTTCATTCAAAACAGAGAGTATTGCATTGTTTAATTTTTCTTCCGCTTCATATTCTTCCAAATAGTTCAACATCATGATTGCTGATAGAATCATAGCCATTGGGTTGGCAATTCCTTGACCTGCGATATCTGGTGCAGAACCATGCACCGGTTCGAATAATGCTCCATCCTCTCCAATATTTCCTGATGGAATCATTCCGAGCCCTCCTACAAGTCCAGCCCCTTCATCAGATAAGATGTCTCCAAACAGGTTGGTTGTTACGATGACTTCAAAAGTTTCTGGCCTTGTGATAAGGTACATTGCAGTTGCATCTACATAAAAGTCTTCAGTTTCTATTTCATCTTTGTAATCTTCAGCAACTTCGTAAAATGTTTCCTTGAACAGTCCATCGGTAATTTTCAGAACGTTTGCCTTATGAACTCCTGTAACTTTGGATTTATTATTGTTTTTAGCATATTGGAAAGCATAATCAATGATGCGTCGGCTTGCTTTTTTAGTAATGATTCTTCTTGCAATTGCCCCTTCTTCGGTATATTCCTCTTCCTTTGCAATATACATTCCTTCAGTGTTTTCTCTCACTATCATAAAGTCAAGATTATCAAAAAGGGCATTGGTGTTTGGATAGGATTTCACAGGCCTTAAATTTGCAAATAGGTTTAATTCCTGTCTGAGTCTTACAATCACATCAGCTGCGGTTTCTCCAGCAGCCCCAAATAGGCATGCATCAGCATTTTTTGCAAGTTCAATTGTTTCATCAGGCAAAGCAGCTCCGTTTTTTTCCAAACATTCATCTCCTGCTTCCCCATAAGCAAAATTAAAGTCAATATCCAATGCTTTCAATACATTTATGCATGCATCCATTACTTCTTTACCGATTCCGTCTCCAGGAATCACTGCAATATTATACATTTTTACACCATTAATCTTTTTGTAAATAATTGAAATTAAGTTTTCATTAGTGATTTTTAGAAAATAATTAAAACACTAATTTAGTTTTTTTTTATTCGTTTTGTTTTCTTAAATAACTGATTAAGCCACCGGATTCAAGAATTTCCAACATGAATGGAGGCAATTTTTTAAATTTGATTTCCTTTCCACTTTCGGATATGATCAATCCTTTTTCCATATCCACCTCTATCTCTTCACCATCTTCAATGATTTCGCTTATTCCTGGTGCTTCCAATAGGGGAACACCTACATTTGTAGCGTTCCTATAGAAGATTCTTGCAAAGGACTCAGCGATTACAGCAGATATTCCGCAACCCTTGATGGCTATTGGGGCATGTTCTCTGCTGGATCCACAGCCGAAATTGGTTCCTCCAACTATGAAATCACCAGCACTTACCTGTGATTTGAAATCTGAAACCAATCCTTCCATACAATGCTTGGACAATTCTTCTTCATCAGTATAAATCAAATATCTGCCTGGAAGAATAATGTCTGTATCAATATCATTTCCAAATTTCCAAACCTTACCTTTCATATTATTCCCCCTCTTTTGGCACTGCTATTCTTCCTTCAATTGCTGATTTTGCAGCAACTTTTGCAGAGGACAAGTAGACTTCCCCTTCTGGGCTTCCTTGCCTTCCTTTAAAGTTTCTGTTTGATGTTGAAAGACTTACTTCTCCAGGTCCAATAAGACCAGTATGACCTCCAAGACATGGGCCGCAACATGGTTGTGAAATCAACGCTCCCGCTTCAACGAATATCTTAAGCAATCCTTCATCCAAAGCCTTGAGATAGGTTTCTCTTGAAGCTGGAATGACGAGCATTCTAAGGCCATTTGCTATCTTATTTCCTTTCAATATTTTTGCGGCATCCCTTAAATCCTCAATTCTACCATTGGTGCAGGATCCTATGAACACCTGGTCGAGTTCAACATCACCAAGTTCGCTTGCAGGTTTTACATTGTCTACATTATGTGGACAAGCTATTTGAGGTTCAAGGTTGCTGATGTCAATATTCACAGTCTCAAGACTTGCTGAGTCAGGGGATGTTTTAAGATTGGACTTTTCTATAAATGCCTTCAATCGGCTTTTATTTTCACCCTTTACCCTATCCTTTAAGTAATCATAAGTTTTTGCATCAGGTTCCATCAAACCGGTTTTGCCTCCCATTTCAATTGCCATATTTGACAGCACCATTCTGTCAGACATGCTCATGTTTGAAATGGTTTCTCCTATAAATTCACATGACTTATAGGTTGAGCCATCTGCTCCAACTTGCCCTATGATATGTAGGATCACATCCTTTGCAGAGACATTTTCCTTTAGACTTCCGTTAATGTTGAATTGTATGGTTTCTGGAACCTTAAACCATAATTGGCCGGTTGACAGCACCATTGCCATATCT
>NZ_JAZNIB010000215.1:0-2597 GCF_045577275.1 Methanobrevibacter sp. | reverse complement strand
AATATGGCAAAACCAATTGAAAAAACTCCTATTTTTGAAGGTGAAGATGCAATAGCCCTTTTAAAGAAAATGAAAGAGCCTCCAACAAAAAAAGATAGAGAGTTTGCAAAAAAAATTAGATCTCAAAGAAGAGTATTATTTTAAATCTTTGAGATTTAATTCTTTGAATTCTTCATCCTCACATTTAATATCCTTTAAATCCAAATAAAGAATAAAATTTTGTTCAGGGTTTTGTTTTTTTATTTTATCTATTTTTTTTAAAACTTTTTCATCACTACGGCGACTTGAAAAATTATTCTTTTTAAGATAAAAATCAATAGCAGAGGCATATGCATCTACAGTAACAAATCTTAATCCAACTTTAGTTTTAGACAAATTTAAAATATTTAACAATACATTTCTTAGAATATGAGAACCCAAACCGTTTTTCGAATATTTTTTATCTATAGCTAAGCGACCTATTTTAATTGCAGGTATTTCATTATTGGCACTGATATTTAACTCCTCTTTGATTTCATTTCTTAAACTCTGATTTTCTATAGTTTTTAATTTTATAGTATCCGCGAGTAAAGAAACAAAACCTATTATTTCATCATCACAGATTACCAAATGAGTTAAGTTTAAGTTCATATTTTGTTGGTTTAATGCATCATACTTCAAAAAATTGTTCAAATCTTCACTATCACAACTGAATCTAGATAAATCATGCCAATTTGTCAAAACTTCTAAGTGATAATTTTCTTTAATATGATAAATATCCATAAATATAAGTTATTTTTACTTATTAATAATATTTACGATTTGTTTTTTAATTTTAAGTTAATATAATACGTTAAAAAGAATTTTACAATTAAAAATCAATTTTAAAACTAAAATATCAATTATAAGATAATTTTAATTTTAATGAAAGATTAATAATTACAAATTTTTAAATTTTTGTAGTCAAAATTAATTTTTGAAAAGCAAACAAAAGTGATAAAAAATAGGATCTTCTTAGAAAAATTTAATGAAAATTTTCACCTAAGAAACAAGTATAATTTTAATTAATATAAACTATAAAATAAAAAAAAGAAATTAAGACAAGCTATAAAATAATTATAGCTATCTTTAATATAATGAATCGTATTATTTGAAATATGAAATCAATTCATCCACACCTATATCGGGTAGTAAATTTTTATCATTTTGATAAACTTTTGCTATAACCGGAACATCACAAAGATCTTCAACCATTTTGATATTGTCATTTTCCATAAGTTCATCCTTGTAGTTGTTCATGATGATGCCACATACATGAATATTTCTGTTTTTCAGATATTCGACTGTGGTGACAATTGAATTGATGGTTCCAAGTCCAGCATCAGCAATGAGTATGACATCAAGGTCAAGACATTTTATTATGTCTTCCAACATTATGTTGTTTTCATCATCTTTTCCTTCGTATCTTATAGGACAGACTATGCCTCCACTTCCTTCCATGACAATATAGTCATATTTTTGAGATACATTTTCATAAGCTTCTTTAACTCTTTTTAGATTTACAGGATTTCCTTCAATCTGGCTTGCAAGGTGAGGTGATACAGCAGTTTCATAAATGTATGGAACCAAAAAGTCTGTATCTTCTTCCAAACCAGCCATGGACAATACTTCTACAGCGTCTCCAGGAATTAAAGAACCGTTTTCATCCCTTATAGCGCCGCTTAAAGCTGCTTTGAAATAAGTGGCACCATATCCCATTTCTCTAACGTATTTGAGCAATAAACCGGTTACATATGTCTTTCCAATGTCTGTACCGGTTCCTACAACGAATATTCCTTTAGCCATAGTATCATAACCCATCAATTGAATAAGTGATTTCAAATCCTAAATCCTCCAAAAGCTTCAAGTCATCATTCATCTGAACTCCTTGAGTTGTAAGCATATTTCCCAATATTCCTGCATTGGCGCCTGACTGGAATGCCTTTCTTCCGTTGTCTCCTAAAAGTGCTCTTCCTCCAGCCATACGAATATATGCATCAGGATTTATGAACCTGAATATTGCAATTATTCTGCAGGTTTCATCATTAGATAAAATTTCATTGTCTTCAACTGGAGTTCCCTTGATTGGATTCAATACATTGATCGGTATTGACTTTACATTGAACTGTCTTAACTGCAATGCCAAATCAATCCTATCCTCAAAGCTTTCACCCATTCCAAATATTCCGCCACTGCAGATCATCACATTTTCATCTTTAATCATTTCTATAGTGTCGAGCTTCTCATCATATGAATGAGTTGTGCAGATTTCCTTGAAGTAGTTCCTTGAGCTTTCAAGATTGTTGTGAATCCTATCCACACCTGCATCCTTTAGCTCTGCAATTTGATTATTTGTCAAGAGTCCCAATGAGACACAGATTTTAATGTCCTTATTCTCTTCCTTTAACTCTTCAATCAGATTGGATATGGTTTCAAAATCCTTTTTAGTGATTTTTCTGCCTGAAGCCACATAGGATATTCTCTTGAATCCAGAATTGTAAATAGCTAAAGATCTTTCCTTCAATTCATCTTTAGATAGGAGAGGATAGACTTCTATATCAGTATCATAATGATTTGAT
>NZ_JAZNIB010000214.1:0-7467 GCF_045577275.1 Methanobrevibacter sp. | reverse complement strand
TATTATCTATAATCCTTTACTGAATTAATTAAATTATCCATATTGCTGAATAATTCTTTTAAATCTTCATCTGACTGTTTTTCATCGCCATCATGGAGAATAAGCTCTTCTAAAAGATTATTCATTTCATCATTTATAGATTCCAAAATGCTTATTTTACCTTTTACGCTTTCATCTAACCTTTCACTATATTCAGGAGCCAATTGAATAATGCTTGTTGCAGCATCAGCCTGATGATTAAATATTTTATGACAGTTGTCAATGACTGAAGTGAATCTGTCATAGCTTAATTCTTCCTTATTAAAGCGATTGTTGATTAAATTGGTAATATTCTCTTCTTTATGATTAAATTCATCTCTCAATTCATTTATTTGAGTATCATATGCTCTGAATTGAGGAATAATTTCTGAAGAAGATATATTATCCACTTTGTTAACGGTTTTTGGTTCAGCTTCAACTGGAGCATCAGCAATAGGTTTTGAAGGATAATTATCCATATCCATTTTTTCTTCTTCAAAATAGATCATAAATGTTCTGACTATTGATAAAATCAATCCTGCAAGGGCCAATGCAAGGAAAAAATTAAAGATTACATCACTTGAATTGGTGGTAATGAAAGATAAAACCCATAAGAATTCAAAAACAATCCCTTCAATAATCCATCTTTTCACATTTCTCTTTTGGCCTACGATTATCAATCCTACACCATTCAAAAATATAATGACTGAAAAGATTACCCAAAAGGAACTTGATGATTTGTCAATGTCAATTTGAGACTCAGGATCATCATCAATTAATATGTCTTTATATTTATAATAGACAATGAATGAACGAATGATGCCAACTAGCATCAACAATAATCCTAAACCGATAAAAACGTCAGCTATTCCATCATAATTAATAAATATGAATCCAAAAAACCAAGGAATTTCATAGATTAAACCTTCTATAATCCATTCTCTTTTGAATTCCTTTGCTCCAATATAAGCAAAGCCCAATCCATTTATAAATGGTATAAAAGCAATCAATACCCATAGAGATTTAATTATTTTACTAAAAGTTGAACTTGCCATTTAATTCCCCCTTAATTTAACATATCTAATATAATATTTATTTTTCTGATATAAAATTTTTTAGAAAAATATGAAAACTTTATAAAATATGAAAATTATTATAATTAATAAAAATTAAAATAATATTTGTAAAAATTAAAATTAATTTATAAAATACAAAAATCAATAATCAGATATCAAGGTAATAAAATGTCAACTAAAGTAAACTCACCAGATGAACTTCCTCAAAAGCCAGGAATATACATAATGAAGGATAGAAATGAGGAAATCATCTATGTGGGAAAATCAAAATCACTTAAGAATAGAGTGAAATCCTATTTTCAAAAAAACCTTGATAGACCTAAAACTCAAATTTTAATGAGTCATTTCAACAGTCTCGAGTATATTGTAACCAATACAGAAAAAGAGGCACTTATTTTAGAGGCTAACCTGATTAAAAAGCATAAGCCTAGATACAATATCAACCTAAAGGATGATAAAAGATATCCTTACGTTAAAATAACAGAAGAGGATTTTCCAAAGATAGTCATTACAAGGGATATTGGAAAAAATGGTACTTACTATGGTCCTTTCACCGATGTAACCGCTGTACGTCAAACAGTGAAGTTCCTAAAGCAGCTATTTAGAATAAGAACCTGCAAAAGAATGGATGGGCCATGTCTAAACAGCCAAATTGACCTTTGTTATGCTCCATGTGATGGAAAAATAAGCAAAGAGGAATACCATGAACATATCAAAAAGATAGACCTATTCTTCCAAGGAAAATACAACAAGATCATCAAGGATTTGGAAGTTGAAATGAAGGAAGCTGCAAAAAATCAGGAATTTGAAAAGGCAGCAGTCATAAGAGACCAAATCAATTCCATTGATGAAGTGATGAAGAAGCAATTTGTAGAGCTTAACAATGAGCTCGACCAAGACATAATTGCAATTGCATACACCACCCAAAATGCAGTTGTGGTTGTAATGAACATCAGAAACGGAAAGATCATTGGAAAGGACGATTTCCTTATGGATGGTTCTCAACATACAACCTCTGATGAAGTCATATCAGCATTCATCAAACAGTTCTATGGAATAAACAGGCATGTTCCTAAAGAGATTTTAATTGAAGAGGATATACCTGACAGCAAATTGATTGAAGAATGGTTAGGTGATTTAAGAGGAAATAAAGTATCCATTAAAGTTCCACAGAAAGGAAATAAGCTTAGATTAGTCCGTATGGCAAGTAAAAATGCAGACATCATCAAAAATCAGAAGCAAAAAATGGAAAACTCCATGATTGAACTTAAAAAGTATTTGAAATTGGAAAAGATGCCAAGGGTCATTGAAGGTTATGACATTTCAAACATTTCCGGAAAATTGGCGGTAGGTTCCAAAGTTTCATTCTTGGATGGAAAACCTAATAAAAAGCAGTATAAAAGGTTTAGGATGAATACTCCAGGACCTAACGATTTTGCCATGATGAAGGAATTGCTGGAGAGAAGACTCAAGCCTCTTAAAGAACATTATGATAAGCTAAGGATCAATGAAGAACACCTATCAAAGAACGAAGCAGAAACTGAAATAGTCGAGCCATTAAAATTAGGAGATGAACCTAATCTTATCGTTATCGATGGGGGAAAAGGACAATTAGGTATGGCAGTTGATATTTTGAAGGAATATAAATTAACACATATACCTATAATCGGTCTTGCTAAGGAATTTGAAGAAATTTATATACCAAACAGCAGTTTTCCAATAAGAATCCCTCAAAACAATGAAGCCCTTCATTTGCTTCAGCAGGTTAGGGATGAGTCCCACAGATTTGCTGTAACCTATCACAGAAAATTAAGATCCAAAAAGATTGAAGAGTCTCCATTGGATAATATTGAAGGTGTAGGTGAAAAGAGAAAAATAGAATTGCTAAAACACTTTGGAGATTTGGAATCCGTCAAAAAAGCAAGTGTAAATGAGATAAAAGAAGTTAAAGGAATGAATGAAAAGGTAGCGAATAACATTTATGAATATTTCCATAATAAATAATTAAGGTTCATTAATAAATTAAAGATGGATTAATCTTTATTTATGAAATCAAAAAATAGTTTAGCAAGATTTTTATTAATGAACATGACTCTATAATTCACTTCATCACAGATTACATCAACCTTTTTTCCATCAATTCTGCAATCGATTATATTGTCTAAATTAATTATGACATCATCTGTTTTGTTGATTGTTTCCTTAAAAATAAGCTCTTTTTTAGTTAAATAGGCATTTGTGCGAAGCCTTTTAGATTCATTGTTTATTTGAAGAAGGCATTTCAAATCTATGCCTAATATCCAATCAGAAGACAAGAACTCATTTACAAGTTCAGGACTTGTATGATAATGATTGATTCCTTTCTTATCTAAAAACATGTTTAAAAGAAACCTATCAACATTATTCTCTTTAATGATTATTTCAGCATCATCATGGGCTTTTATAACCTCTTCAGATGGTCTTTTAACCATTAAATCATTATTTTTTCTTCTTAATCTGCTAAACATTAGATTTGACCTTCTTTTATAATAAAAAAAGAAAATTAATTAAATTTAAGCATTTAATTAATTTCGAATTATTTACTATTTTTAAATAAATAATAATTTTTTTAATGATTGTGAGTTGGGTCAGTGCAGTTTGGATCATCACATACTTCTATGTCAAAAAGGTCCAAAATTGCTTCTATTGGAAGTTCCACTGCATTTTCATGGAATGGATTTACAATAACTGAATCAAACTCATCATCAACGATTTCATGTAAAAACTGAGCTAAATCTTCAGCTTGAATTACTAAACCATATATGTTGGTGTCTTCTTCAGCTGCTAATTTTTCAAGCTCATCATCATCAGTATAAATTGGGAATAATACTTCTCCATCTTCATCCTCAAGTTTCATGATCTCAAGGTCTATTTCCTCATCAAGAGCTATTTCTTCATCTGTTTTTCCTTCAAGAGCTTCACTGTCAGAGTTCAATTCAGCTGGAATGATGAAGGTAGCTTCCATAAATGCATCTACAAAAGCATCTAATTGCTCTTCAGTCATGTCTTCAGGTGCAGTTTTCATAATTTCTTTTAATTCTGGATTTTCAATTCTTTCATCCATAAAAAATCTCCTTTTAAAAAAGTTTTTTTAATTAAATAATAGTTTATAAGTTATCATATAAATACAATACATTTTAATTAATATTTAATCAATTTTTTAACAAATATTTAATCAGTTTTTTAATTAATTTTATTAATCAATTTAACTATATTATAATTTATGATACCAAAAACTCATCCACGTTATCAATCATTATTATTGAGAGATAAAGTAAAAAACGCTTTTAAGGAAGGATATTTGGCAGATTCAGGTATGATTGCCCATGGTAGAGGAGAAACCTTTGACTATTTGATTGGCGAGAAAACTACAGAAACTGCTAAAAAGGCATGTGAAGCTGCAGTTGCAACTATATTGCTTGCTGAAAATCCTGTTTTATCAGTAAATGGAAACACTACTGCACTTGCTATAGATGAAATAATCGAACTTGCAAAGGCAACCGATTCCAAAATTGAAATCAACCTATTCTACAGAACACCAGAACGTGTAGAAATAATTACAAGAATGTTCAAGGAAAGAGGTTGGGAAGATATTCTCGGTACAAATGACGAGGAATTAGCTTTTATTGACAACCTAAACAGTCCAAGAGCTACTGCAAGTCGTGAAGGAAGCTACATAGCTGATGTGATGTTAGTGCCTCTTGAAGATGGAGATAGGGCGGAAGTCTTAGTTCAAAATGGTAAGAAAATCATATGCATAGATCTAAATCCACTTTCAAGAACCGCTAAAATGTCTACAATATCAATTGTAGATAATGTTGTTAGAGCAGTGCCGTTAATGACCAAAATAGCAAATGAATTCAAGGAATCAGGCAAAGATAAGGATAAGGAATTTTTAGAAAATATCGTTAATAATTTCTCCAATGAGCAAAATCTTAAAGATGCCTTAGCAGCAATTAAATTGAAATAATGGAATTGTTCTTTATTTTTATTGGTTTGTCTTTTTATAATAATTTTAAGATAAACTTAATAACAATTAAAAATATAAATATACTTTTCAATATGTAATGTTTTAACAAAAATAACGATTATATAAAATAATATTTTAAATGGGATTATAATGAAGGTAATAGGCGTAACTGGTTTACAAGGTTCCGGAAAAAGTATTTTTTTCGACACTGCAATGGAAAAAGGTGCACTTGTAGTTAGTATGGGTGACATAATTAGAGAAAAAGCTGCAGAAAGAGGGGAAGATACAGGTACCACTGCCAGAACTTTAAGAGAAGAATTTGGACAATATATTGTAGCTGAATTAACTGTACAAAAAATAAAAGATCTTTTTGAAGAAGACAAAACTATTAAAACCGTTTTGATTGATGGAATAAGAAGCCCATATGAAATTGAACTTTTTAAAGAAAACTTTGACAATTTCATCTCTGTTTCCATATATGCAAGCCCTCAAACCAGATTCAAAAGAATTTCCTTAAGAGGAAGAGAAGACGATACAACTAATTTTGATGAGTTTATGGTAAGAGAAAACAGAGAATTAGGTTTCGGTATTGGTGATGTGGTATCAACTACCGATTATTTAATTGAAAATGAATGCTCTCTTGAAGAATTCAAACAGAAAGTTGCTGATTTTATAGAAAAAGAAATGGATTAAATCCATTTTTTACTTTTTTATTTACTTATTTTGCTTTTTTATTTACTTTTTTTATTGTCTTTTAGACAAACCAATTTATTTAAAAAATAGTTTACTTTTTTATTCTAATTTTTTAGGTTCACTTAGTAATTTAGAATCTAATTCATCTAAAATAACATCTATCCTAGCGAATATCTCTTCTGGAGAATCATCTGCAGGTATGACATGCCAATTATATAAAACCGGTTCTGCCTTTTGTCTGACTTTTACAAAAGCCTCATAATTTTCAAACATTTCCTCTGTCTCATTTCTATTCTTTACACGTTCCACCAATTCCTCAGGAGAAACATCCAAATAGAAGAAATATTCAGAAACAGGCAATGCAAAACATACCAGCTTATAGACTGGAACAGAAATGGCCTTGTTCAAGTAAGCGACAGCTAAAGTATATCTTACAAAAATAACAGTATCGGCCTTTCCATAATATTTAATAACAGATCTGATTGCATCTGCACCATAACATAAGGTTGCAATTATCTTATTAAGTTTTCCGCCTCTTTCCAAAGCTGCCTTTGAATTACGGCCAAAAAAGTTGTCTGATGTTGGATGTGAACGAATGATAACTGTTCCGTCCTTTTCATATTTTTCCTTCATGAGTCTAGCTTGCGTATCTTTGCCAGAACCATCAAGCCCATCTATAGCAATAAACCTCTTCATCATAACATCTCACAGACAATTAAAATAATCACAAGTATAATTAATTAAATCATATTATTATCATATAACTATAAAAATAATTAATCATTATTTTAATTAAAATTAATATAATTTTTTTTGAATAATTAGAACTATTTCAAATATTAAACTTAATTAACTATTATTTTTATTAAAACTATGTTATAAATTTTTATAAAAAATGTAGAATTAAAAAAAAGCATTATAAAAAAAAAAATAATTGAAAAAAGAATTAGAAAAAAATTAAAAAAAGTTAATAAATAAAAAAAAAGAATTAATGAAAATTAAATTAATTAGTGAATGACTTCATTTAAGTATGATTCCTCTGTTGCACCAATGTATACTAAATCACCACTTTCTTCATAAATGAACATGTAAACTTTATCTGAAGTCATGTTTTCCAAATTCAATATTTCAGTTTGGTCGTTGACTTCTGATGCTTGATCATTATTTACTTCCATGAAATAACCGTCATGGCCATTGATTGTTTTCTTTACAGCATCGTCAGAGTCTAAAACCTGTTCAATAACTTCATTAGTTACATTGTATCCACCGTAATCAGCTACCATAATATAAATAGCATTTTTCTTTGAATCATCTTCAAAACCTGCAGCATTCATATGGAAATCAGAACTTGCAGAAGTGGTTTCATTATCTATTTTATAATCTTCATTTTCTGTGAAACCTGCAGGGATTGTAAAGTCAATACCTCCAATATTTACGTCTTGAGCAGCATCATCAGATCCGGTTAAGAAACTCAAATCAAAAGCTGATGCGGAACCTGCTAAGACAACAGTTAAAATAGCTAAAACAGCTATGATTGCAATCCTATTTATTTTCATATTTTTCCTCCTTAATTTAACAAAAAAACTACAAATACTAAAAATACTAAAAATTATTAACCTATTAAAGATTAATTAATTGATATTTTATTCATTTATAAATAAATAACTTTTG
>NZ_JAZNIB010000213.1:0-3517 GCF_045577275.1 Methanobrevibacter sp. | reverse complement strand
TTTTATAGATATAACCCTATTTTTTAATTTTTCTAAAATCAGTTTTTTTCAAATAATTCCATCTATTTTTTTTAAAATTTTAATAAAAAAAGTAATTTCATGAAAAAATTTTAATTTTCATGAAACTTTAAAGCATGTTTAAATGTCTTTATTTAAGTCGGTAGGATGTATAAATCCTCCACGAATCATATGGTCTGCTAAAACGATAGCAGTGACTGATTCAGCAACTGCAGTTACTCTTGGACAAATGCATGGGTCATGTCTACCAACTATTTCAAGAGTTGTGTTCTCTTTTTTATCCAAATCGATTGTATTTTGAATTTTAGATATGGAAGGTGTAGGCTTAACCGCTATTCTTGATATGATTGGCATACCATTGCTCATTCCTCCAAGGATTCCTCCAGAATTATTGGTTTTGGTTTTAACATGGCCTTCATCATCATAATAGAATTCATCATTGATTTCTGAAGCAGCAGATTTTGCACAATCAAATCCTAATCCAATCTCAACACCTTTAACTGCATTGATGCTCATAAGTATTTGTGCCAAATCGCCATCAAGCTTTCCAAAGACAGGTTCACCAAGTCCTGCAGGAATTCCTGTTGCAACTGTTTCAACTATTCCTCCAATTGAATCTCCTTCTTGCTTTTTGGAAAGAATCAATTCTTCCATTCTCTTTGCAGCTTCAAGGTCTCCACATCTGACATTGTTTTTTGCAATGTTTTCTTCCAATTTTTCATAATCGACATTTTCTGCCTTAATGTCTCCAATTTGAACTACGTGGGAGATGATTTTTATTCCTTTTGCATCTAATAATTTCTTTGCAATAGCTCCTCCAATAACATGGCTGATGGTTGTTCTTCCGCTTCCACGGCCTCCTCCATTGTAGTCATATATGCCGTATTTCTCTAACCAGCAGTAGTCGCCATGTCCTGGTCTTGGAGTGCTTTTTATGTTTGAATAATCCTTTGATTTTTGATTAGTGTTATATACGATTCCAGCAATTGGTGTTCCATCTGTCTTTCCTTCAAATATTCCAGATAATATTTCCACCTTATCTCCTTCTTGTCTGGATGTTGTAAGTGCACTTGTTCCAGGTCTCCTTTTATTCAATTCGATTTGAATATCCTCTTCACTAAACTCTAAATTAGCTGGACAACCATCTACGACTGCTCCAAGTGCTTTTCCATGACTGGAACCAAAGCTTGTAATTGAAAAGATTTTTCCAATAGTGTTTGTCATATAATTCCTCAAATTTTTCTGTAAATATTAAGTTTATTTTAAATTTTCTATATTATTAAATATTTTTATTAATATTAATATATTTTAAGTTTTTATGAAAAATTTATATTATAAATTTAATATATTAATATATGAATAATTATTTAAAATAATTTATTTTAAAAATCATTATATGATTAAAAAATTATTTTAATTAAATTTAATTAATCAAATTTTTAATATTCAACCATTAAGAAGTGAAAATATGAATTTTCCAGTTACAAGAATGAGAAGATATAGGAAAAACTCTAAAATTAGAGATATTGTACGTGAGACTAAATTAAACAAGGAAGATTTAATTTATCCAATATTCGTTAAAGAAGACTTGAAAGATGGTGAAAAGGAAGCCATTTCCACAATGCCTGGTGAATATAGGTTCTCTTTAAATGGTGCTGTAGAATATGCTAAGGAATTGGAAGCTAAAGGATTAAGGTCCATCATAGTATTCGGTCTTCCAAGTGAAGAAAAAAAAGATGAAATTGGATCTCCTGCATTTGCACCAACAGGTATCGTACAAAAAACTGTACGTAAGCTTAAAGCTGAAACTGATTTGGTAATCATCACTGATGTATGCTTATGTCAATACACTTCCCATGGTCACTGTGGTCTTATTCGTGAAAATGATGACACTGACTTTGGTTATGAAATCTTAAACGATGAATCTTTGGAATATTTGGCTAAAACTGCTTTATCTCATGCTGAAGCAGGTGCAGATATCGTTGCACCTTCTGATATGATGGACGGCAGAATCCATGCCTTAAGAGAAATTCTTGATGAAAACGGTTATTACAATACTATGATCATGTCCTATTCAGTTAAATTCGCTTCTTCATTCTATGCTCCATTTAGGGAAGCTGCGTGTTCCGCTCCTTCTGCTGGAAACAGGAAATCATATCAGATGGATCCTGCAAATGCCCTTGAAGCAATCAGGGAAGCTGAACTTGATGTGATTGAAGGAACTGACTTTTTAATGGTTAAGCCTGCTTTACCTTACTTGGACATCATCAAAACAATTAGGGAAGAGTTTGACCTTCCTTTAGTAACCTATAATGTCAGTGGAGAATACTCCATGATTATGGCAGGTATTGAAAATGGATATCTGACTGAAGAATCTATTATGGAATCATTATTGTCAATCAAGAGAGCTGGTGCAGACTTGATTATAACTAATTTTGCTCCATATGCTTTAGACCACTTATAATGATGGGGGAATGTTTGTGGAATCAAAAGACATAGCTAAATTGGCTCAATTGGCTTCTGTACTTGAAGTCAGCGGTTGGCCAAAACCTGGAAATGTGCATAGAACCCGTAACTATGATGATATGGTATTTCAGGATTTCATCATCAGTGGTGTGGTTATTGGAAATATTATGGAAGAGTTGGCCAATCAGGCCAAGGAAATTGATGACTTATCCAAAGCAGAATTAGGCAAATATATTCTTCAAGCTGTCAGTGAAACAGATAAGTGGATTTCAACCAATACCAATTTAGGAATTATGATGATGTGCATTCCAATAGCAGCTGCAGCAGCAATCAGTGATGGTTTTGATGAAATTCAAGAAAATGTAGGTCGTTTGATGGATGCTACAACTGTTGATGATGCTGTAAACCTTTATGATGCAATCAATGTTGCAGATGCAGGTGGAATGGGAGATCAAGAGGAATTCGATGTAATGAGCGAAAAGGCAAAGGATGAATTACGTGCCAACAATCAGACCATGTATGATGTTTTGGAAATTTCTGCTGGATGGGACAGATTGGCAAATGAGTTAACCAATAAGATGCCGGTTTGCTTTGAATTAGGATTCCCTACATTCAAGGAATTTTTAGCAAGCTGTGATGATGAGGATGCTGTAAATAAGGCTACAGTCGCGACATTCATGACAATATTGTCTCAAATTCCAGACACTTTGATTTCAAGAAAATATGGTGATGAGATAGCAGAATCCGTTTCTAAAAAAGCAGAAGGAATCTTGCAATTTAAGGATGATGATTCCTTTGTAGAAAAGCTTTTGGAATTCGATGATTATCTTTATGAGAATAAATATAATCCTGGAACAACTGCAGATTTAACTGCTGCTTCTATATTCTTATCTTATCTTGAAAGAGAATTTTAATTTATTTATGGCCCTGGCCATATTTTTCTTATTTTTTTATTTTTTTATTTTTTTCTTTTTTTCAATTTTTTATTTTATTAAAATAACTATTTTTTAAACAATATTTATTAATTAGATTA
>NZ_JAZNIB010000212.1:0-2860 GCF_045577275.1 Methanobrevibacter sp. | reverse complement strand
AGAATAATTAAAAAAAGAATAATTGAAAAAAATAGAATAGAATAATAAAAAAATAAAAAAACAGATAAAATGAAAGAATACTTAAAAAAGAAAAAAATAAAAACAATTAAAAAATCATTTTATACCAGTTACAGTCATCCACTGCACAAATCTGTCTGAAATGGAGAAATGATTATAATCATCATCAATGACAATCTCTTTTCCATCATATTTGATTATCTCTTTTTTAGTTTTTCCATCTCGCAAATATGCTTTTATCTCTTTAAAGTCATTTTGCTTTAGGAATTCGCATAGCTGTTCATCATTGTAAACAGTCATTTTCATGAATTTTTCAGACATCTTCATTATGAGATTGTCTGCCCCGTTTGATTCACAACCGATTAAAAACATTCCCCCTGGTTTAAGCACTCTTTTTACTTCTCCAAAGGACTTTACAATGTCTGGCCAGAAATAAACTGTTTCAAATGCTGTTACAATGTCAAAAGTGTCATCATCAAAAGGAAGGTCCAAAACATTTCCCTCTAAAACCTCAACCTTACCCATTCTAATCAGATCTTCATTGACTTCACGAGAAAGCTTTACACTTTCAATACTGTAATCTACGCCATAAACCTTCTTGGCTGTTTGAGCCATACGGTTTAAATTCATTCCACCGCCACAGCCAACATCCAGTATAATATTATCTGGAGCGATATCCAAATGCTTCAAGCCCCATAATGAGACTGGAGTATGCTCCTTGTTCATTGATTTAAGTTGAATATTTCCTAATTTTCCTTGAGGATTTCCCATATTTTCAAAGAATCCCATCTTTACACCTATAAATTAATTTTTTAGTTTATTTTTATAATTGATTATCCAATTAAATATTTTAACTTATAAGTATATAAATTTTGGTATACCTAAATATATGGGTGAGTAAAAATATATAAAAATGATTAAAAAATATTGAAAATAGATATGGGGAGTATGGGATTGAATTATTATCTAAAAAATAAAATCAAAAGCCCCCATCATTTGAAGCCCTATATATGATATAACGATTACTTGAAGAACTTTTAGTTTATTAACACTGATTTTGTTAGCTAAATTAGCGGCATAGCCTGAAATGAGAATGCTAGTGATTGATAAGAACAATTGCAATAAGTTAACATAACCTAAAGAAAAATCAAGCAATCCTTGAATACCTAAACCCAAAATAATATAAGCCAATACCCCCGCTAATGAAACGCTTATGCTTAATGCAGAATTCGTTCCTATTGTATTGGTTATAGGATACTTCAAATAAGCAATGAAAATAGGTATGACAATTGCTGCACCTGCAGGACCAATAAGGCCACTTATAAATGCTCCGAATATAGCTACAGAATTCAATAAGACACCATTGGTTTTAGCATTACCCAGATTTTCTGGAGAATCGATCATTACAAGGACTATTGTCGATAAAATGCACACCAAACCAAAGCCTGTTTTTAAAATGCCAACATCGATATATTGTGAACCATAGCTCCAATAATTGTAGCAATGAATGATAATATCAGCATAGATTTTAAATGATTATAAACTATTAAACCATTTTCCTTATGCATTCTAGTACTGTTCACCATTGTAAGGCCAATCACTGCAAGACCTGTGGCAAATGTCACCGTTAAGGCAATCTTATCATCAATGCCCATTGATATCAAAAGATAATATTGGATAGGGGTTATTATGATTCCACCACCGATTCCTAGCAGACCTGCCATGAAACCAGCAAAACACCCCCCCAATCAATAATATCACTACATAAAATAAAAAATCCATACTATTCTCCAATAATTAATGATTTGAATAATAGTTTAAAATATCCGATTTAATAAATTGGATTCGCATTCTTCAAAATAATCCAATAAGAATTAAATCACCGTTAATCATATCATTAATAATATTATCTTTAGATAATTATTATAATTTAGCAATGATATCGCCAACATCAATATTGCTGATATCAATTTCAACACCGTTGATATTAGATTCAGCAATTTCTGGCGCATATTTAATTGAGCTGACCACATTAATGTCATCATCTAGTTTTTCTTTTAATAACCCTTCAATTGAATCATCAACTTTATTCAATATTACTAGATTATCCTTATCCGCTTTTTTAGCCATTTCATTGATTTTATTAGCTAAAATTACTGCATCATTGGATCCATCAACAACAGTAATTAATTTATCGATGTTAAAAGCAACTCCTTGGCCAATGTGTTCAATACCTGCAGAAGTATCTACTATTACAACTTGATTATCATCTAGTTTAAGATTTGCAATGAAATCCATAGCCAAATTAGAAATAGGGCAACTGCATCCATCTCCCGGATTTTCAATTTTACCCATTTGAATAAATCCCAAATTATCGCTCCAACTTGCAAATGGAGCCTCTAAATCATCGAAACTTATTTCACCAACTATATGTACAGCATCTTCCTGTTGCAATATTACCTTTACAAGTTCGCCCATAACACGACCTCTTCCACCACAATAGTCCATAAAAGTAGTTTCAGGTCTTTCGACACCAAGCATTTTATTAATGCCTAAATTTCCTTCATCAATATCAATTACAAGGACTTGATTATCCTTAGCCAAGTTTTTTGCAATGATGGAAGTCAAAGTACTTTTTCCACATCCACCACGACCATTAATTAAAAATTTTCCTTTCATCTAATCACCTATTAATTTGTACTTATAATTATGAAAAAACTAGTTTTAAAAGATTTTGTAACTAAAGAGTAACAGAAATATTACTAAATTGGAACAAAAACTAAATCCCGTAATATTTTGCAAAGAATATTTGAAAAAAACTTTAAATGTGGATTGCTAGATT
>NZ_JAZNIB010000211.1:0-5297 GCF_045577275.1 Methanobrevibacter sp. | reverse complement strand
GTTTTCATTGTTTATTCCCTTTTCAACAATCTTGAATTTGGCATTGATGTTAAGTCTTAGGTCATCTGTCCATTTGATGTCCAAATCTAATGGAATGTTTTGCTTTATGGTTTCATTATGGAATTTCTTGAGGTTGTCGTGAGTGGATTTGGAATAGCTTAAGAGAACTTGGTCCCCTTCACGGACATTTCTTGTTGTTTCAATCTTTATGTATTCATCGGTTTGTTCCTTGATATTGTCAATATAGATTCCCTTGATCTTGTCCTTATACTTGAATCCGATTCCATCACCAATGTCAAGGTTTATCTTGAAATCTTCGTTTTCCTTAGCTATTGTGATTAAATCCCCTTTCTTTTCTGTGATTCTTCCGATGTAAACCCCTTCGTGGCCTGAACTTTCTCTTCCTAAAACTTGTCCTGGCTTTTGATTGAGGATATAACCGTCAGTAAATTGCCTATTGAATACAAGACTCAAATCCTTTTCATAATCTCCTTCATCACCGTCAATAAGATGTCTGTATGCATTTGTGATTGTTCCCACATAATCTGCAGATTTCATCCGTCCTTCAAGCTTAAGTGAAAAGACTCCCGCATCCTCTATTTTATCCAATCCTTTGTATACTGCAAGATCATGAGTTGACAACAGGTATCCGTTTCCAACATTGTAGTTTTTATATTTGAGTTTGTATTGCTTACGGCAAGGCTGTGCACATGCTCCCCTGTTTCCACTACGTCCGCTGTTGTATGAGGAGATGTAGCAGTTTCCACTGAAACAGTAACAAAGAGCTCCATGTCCGAATGCTTCAAGTTCCATAGTGATATTGGATTCCTGCATTTTTTTTGACATTTCAGCTATTTTATCCACACTTATTTCACGTGGCAATACTATTCTGGAGACATTGTTTTCCACAGCCCATAAAATACAATCATAATCGCTTAATGTCATTTGTGTGGAAGCATGAACTTCAAGACCTGGAATGAGGTTTTTAATGAGTTCAATAATTCCCAAATCCTGTACAATAACCGCATCAACTCCTACTTTGTATAAGTAGAATAGGTATTTCACCACATCCACAACTTCAAAGTTGTTTATCAAGGTGTTTACGGTTACATGTATTTTTGCTCCATTCAAGTGAGCGTATTCCACACTTTTTTCTATTTCCTCTAGAGTAAAGTTTTTGGCAAATGCCCTTGCTCCGAACCTTTCTCCAGATATGTATACTGCATCAGCCCCTGCATTGATTGCTGTAACCAATATGTCATAGTCTCCTGCAGGTGCTAATAATTCAGGTAATGTCATTAAGTAATCTCCCTATATTTTGATTGTTTTTATGATTGTATTTTTTAATTTTAATGAATTTGATTTTGAAATATTTTTTAATAATTTAACTATTAATAAATATGTCAATTTTATTATATACATATTTTTAATATTATAATTTAATATTATAGTAAATTTATTGATAATATAGTAAATTTATTAATAATTAGTATATTTATAGTTGCGATAGCTTGTGAAAACTAATAAAATTTCAATAGAATTATATATTTTTAAAAATAAATTCTATTCTATGTATATTGTATTGGAAGGAATAGATGGCGCTGGTAAATCAACCCAGATTAAAATGTTAAAGGAATGGCTGGAAGATAACGGTTTCAATGTTGAAACAATTGTTGAACCAACTGACATGGAAATTGGAAAGCTAATCAGAGAGTTGCTCACTCGAAGTGATGCAGAATCAGATTCCATGCAAAAAACATTTGGGTTGCTATTTGCTGCCGATAGGCTTATGCTAATGGATAAGATTGAAAGATTGGAAAATGAAAATACTGTAGTTATAAGTGACAGATCTTTCTATTCAAGCTTGGCTTATCAAAACCCTCAAGAATGGATTAAAGAGTTAAATAAGTATGCTAAGATTCCAGATTTGGTTTTGCTCTTGGATTTGGATGTCAAGAAATCCGTTGAAAGATGTGATGGAACAGATGAGTTTGAAAATGAAGAGTTCTTGACTGGAGTAAAACAGAATTATTTGGATTTAGCCAAATCATATGATAACTTTAAAATAATTGATGCAAATAATGGTCCGAATAAGGTCTCTTCTGATATTAAAAAAGCAGTTGCACCATTATTTGATATTTGTAAGGATTGTATCTTATAAGCAAAAATAGAAAATTTAAGTATTTATCTTAAATTATATTTTAAATTTTAACTAATTTTATTTTTAAAAATAAGAAAGTAGAAAGTAAGATAGTCAAATTAGATTATCTTCTATTTAATTCGTCTAATCTTTCTTTCATTACTTTTACAATGTAATCTTGTGCTTTTTCAAGCTCTTCTTTTGTACCTTGGAGTTTTGGTCCAAATTCGGTTTGCTTAAGTTCAACATCGAACTGTTCGATAACATGAGCAAGCATTTGTTCTCCAATTCCATTGGTAAGTTTCATTTCATATACTGGTTCTTCTTCCATTCTATCCCTCTATAATCTTTTTTTTAAAAATTAATAATTATAATCTTTCAACTATTCCTGTGACTCCATAAAGTCTCTAACTGGTTTTAAGAAATCAATTAAGTATTGTGTAATTGCGTTTTTCAAGTCCATTGGGTGCAAGTTTTCTTCACTGTACATTTTGTATAATTCATCTTTAGTGAGTTCTAAGTTTCCACCAAATTTCTCAGGTCTTTCTATAAGCAAAGTGTCTTGTTGTGTGAAAACGAAGTGATCTGCAATTTCCAAAATAGGGTTTCCTTCAGTTTCACCCATTGGACAGTAGCTTTTCTTGATTTTATCCTTGATTGTCTTTTCATCATCGTCAACAGCGATGTAGTTTCCTTTGCTTGAGGACATCTTGTCATCCCCGTCAAGACCATGAATCAAAGGAGTGTGAATACAGACAGGTGCTTCTTTTCCTATTCTAGGTAAGTTTTCTCTTGCTAACATTTGGATTTTTCTCTGTTCCATACCGCCTAATGCAATATCAACTTCCAAAGCGGACATGTCTGCAGTTTGCATCAATGGATAAACTACACTAGCAACTTTAGGGTTGTCGTCATGTCTGCTGACTTGATCCATACTTCTTTTTGCCCTTTTCAAGGTGGTTAAAGTAGCTAATTGATAAACATCATTAGTGTATTCGCTTCCAGTTTGGAAAGATGAACCTAAAACGTATTCGGTTTCATCAGCAAGTCCTAATCCTTGGAAGCATCTTTTATTGTATTCTGCAGTTTCAGCTATTTCCTCCACAGTTCCTTTTCCATTCAAGAAAGCATGATAATCTGCAAGCAAGATTTTGATTTTAAATCCTAAATCCTGTAATTGTTTAAGTTTCATGATTGTTACTGCATGACCTAAATGAATTTTTCCAGAAGGTTCATATCCAGTATAAGCAATAGGATGCTCTTTTTCAAGCTTTTCTTTCAATTCATCTACATCAATGATTTCTAAAGTTCCTTCTTGAATTAATTCAATTTTTTCTTCAATGTTCATGTAATCACACTTTTGTTTTTGTAATTGTTTATTGTAATTGGTATTATAATTGGTTATTAGATAATTATTATAATTATGATTTTTTTGCTATAATTTTAGATTATTAGATTTTCAGATTATATAAATCTTCCCATCTATTTTGATTACATCAATCTCTTCGCCGATATTGATTTTCTCTAATTTTTCAGTCATTTCCAAATCGATTGGGCTGTAGTCATCAGGATCAAGAATCTGAAGTGAATTTGGAGATTTTGATGTAACAATCGCTTTTTGAACTCCTTCCAAATGCTCTATCTTTTCTATGGAATCGTATTCTCTCCATTTTAAAGCTATTGTGTCCTGATTTTCCAAGTTAATGACTTGGATTCTATTTCCATCAACATCATTGATTTGATAAATGCCATCATTATACTTTACAAAGTCTTCCTTAACAAATTTTGGAAGTCTTAATGCAATCCATATTCTGTAAAGCCCTTTTCCAGTGGATTTATCTTCACTGATAAGCCTTGGGGATTCCTTGGTGGTTCCACCAAATTCCTCTTTGAGATGTTCCACAACCTTTTTTGCAGTCTTTAAAGATCCGATGTAATAGTCATTTCCTTCCTTAAGTTTTGCAACTTGAGGAATGTAAGCCAATTTATCCTTTTTAAATTGCTTTTCAAGAGTTCTATGGATAATCTCCTCTGCCTTTTCCTTTTCCTCTTCTTTAAGTTCCCTATCATCTGCACGCAATTGAATTACAGCTTCATAGTAACCTGCATTTCTCTTACTGCAGTCAGGGCAAACTGAGTAATTGATTTTTACATCTGGTGTGTGTGTTTCTACGACTTCCTCTCCTAAAACAGTTGCAACTGCTTCAACATAGCATTCTGCAATTGTTCCTCTCATTTGGTCTATTTCAAGTTCGATTTCCTCGTTTTCAGCCAAATCGGAAATTTTAATGTTTCTCTCCAATGCCCTGTAGATGATTTCTTCTTCTGGAATGTACTCATCTTTCCATTTTCCTTCCTCTAACTTTGCATTGCAGTGTTTGCAGATTGTTACAGAGATATTTTCTGGAATTTCCATAAGCTGAAATTTCTTTAAAAAACAGTTTTTGCAGATTCCATCTATCATTTCAACGTCTGTTGCACCGCATTCTGGACAAAACATTTTAAAACACTCTAATATGTAAAAATTGAATAAAAACTAATAATTATTTAAATGGCTAATTTGATTTTTTAAAAAAATAAAAAATTTAGAAAAGAAGAAAGGATATTATAATGGTTTAAGTGGAGCCTTTGCACCACATGCTGCACATTTTAATATGAAGATTCTGTCTTCTCTTATGATTTTAGTATCTGGTCTGTTACATTCATGGCAGATAACATATTTTTCAATATAGTCATCGATTCTTTCATTGATTAGGAAATGATTGAATTTACCTTGTAAGATTGCTCTTACTCCTTCCAAGTTTCCTGCAGTACCTAATTCTCTTAATAAATATTTTAATACGTGTTGAGGATCTCTGTTTAAGGAGTCAGCAACATCTTTGAAGTTTTGGATAAAGGTTCTATTACCTTGAATAACAGAGTATGCCTTTACAGGTTCAAACCTTTTTGTTTCAAATACCTCAGGTGGTAATTGGTCAATAGCTCTGTTTAATAAGTTTTCGTAATCTTCCATTTTTTCACCTCTTTGGAATAATAAATAATTTCTAATAAGTATAATCAAATAAAATTTATGAATTTTTTCTAATAAAAAATAGTATTTGAGTTATATTAATATAAACTATATTTTTTATCATTTATTAATGTATTTATTATATAA
>NZ_JAZNIB010000210.1:0-5069 GCF_045577275.1 Methanobrevibacter sp. | reverse complement strand
TATAAGGTGATTATTATTTTAGAGGAATTTTTCATTCGATTCACTGATTTATCAATCAATTTTTTCATAAAAGTTATTGATTTCATCATTTCAGTTCTGGATAAGTTTGATGGCAATAGCAATTTAGGGGATGAAAGAAATTCTAAAGAAAAGAATTTTGAAAATAATGGAATCTTCAAGATAAGTAATTTCTTAAAGAATGATAGTATTTTTGAGGAATTGGAAAATAGGTATTCAAATAGTTCATCTTCAAATCTTTCCAATTCATCCAATCAAGCTCAAAACATTTTTACCAGTTTAAATCTTGAAAATAATGATGATTATCAAAATATTAATGAAAGTGACGATAATTTTGGGAGTATCAGAGATAAATTTATTGATATTTTAATGAATAACAAATTTATTTCAATAGATGAATCCAATCTTCATGATTCATTTTTAAGAATAATCATAATAGTCTTATCAATCCTAACCCTTGTAGTTGCATTAATTAGCTATTTCATATCTATTGAGTTAGGTCTGGCCATTCTCATCGCATTTTTATTAATTGGCTTTGCTATATTTTATTATCCTAAAATCAAAAGGCAAAATGATTACTCTTCATTTTCAAAGGAACTTCCTTATGCTCTTAGGCAATTGGCAACTGAACTTAGATCCGGCAAAAGTCTATTTGATTCTATGGATTCAATTTCTCGCTCTGATTATGGCATCTTGTCCCTTGAGTTTTCAAGAGTTCTTGAAGAGATAAAATATGGGGAAAGTACGGAACAGGCATTCTTGAATCTGGAAAAGAGAGTTGATTCGAAGGCATTTTCAAGGGTGATATATGAAATCCTAACGAGTTTGAGGGTTGGAGCAAATCTTTCCACTTCTCTAACTATAATTGCAGATGATGTGAACTTTGACATCAGAATGAAATTGAAGGAGTATAGTGAAAAGCTGAATGCATTCATTATGATTTATACCTTTTTAGCTATTTTGGCACCTGTCATTCTTTTGACAATTCTGCTTGCAGCTTCTGTGGTAATCGGTGATTTGGTTCCCGGTGATTTGATATTGGTTCTTTATTCTGTATTTTTCCCTATGATAATCATCTTTTTAGGGTTTGCAATTAAAAAATTAGAGCCTAAAATATAATGGGGTTTTGTTAAAATGAAATGTGTATGGCATTGGTGGCTAATTTTTAAAATAAAGTGATAAGGAGGAAGAAATTGGCTTGGCGTAGTTTGTTTGATTTATAAATTAAAATATTTCTATGATTATAAGATAAGAACAATGTTTTGTTTTAGGTGACACATTGTTCTTATGGTCTAAAAGGAAAATTATTTTTTATTTTTAATTTGAGCGATATAGTAAAAAATTAGTTCCCTTTAAACACAATTCTTATTATATCATTTGTCATATAAAAACTTTATTACTTTTTTCTAAAAAAGTATTACTTTTTTAATAATTATTTACTAATTTGTATTATTATTCTATTTTTTAAGCTTTTCAACATTTAATTTTTATATGAATGTTCAACATTCCTAAACTATGTTTATTGCATGTGGGATTTTTGCCTTGATTGCATTATGTATTTTAGGAATTGTTGTAGTTATAATGGATTCTTTTGCAATATATCCGGAATCCCTATCATTGCAATGGCCTATGCGTATTGTAGCATTTAATTCTTCCTGGAGATTATCTACAGTCACTCTTTCAATCCATGGATTGCTGTCAGTTATGATGATTTCATCTATTCCCTGCTTATCCAATTCCTTAGCGACAAGCCATGATATGAATCTTCCACCATGCAATGAAACGATGTTTCCGTTTACGCTATTTGCAATTTCCTCTAAGGTTTTAGGCAAATTCATTTCCTTATACATCTTGGAGTTTTGTATTGTTGCCCAATGTGCATCACCAATAGCAAAGGAACCGATTGTCTTTGGATAAATGTTCTCTGGTCCTGCAAGTTTAACAGCATGGGTAAGTGCTAATAATTCATCTCTTTGAACTGGGACTCTTGTTGCTCCACCTTGAATCTCTTCGTTCATTATCTCTATCACTCTTGGCAGACCGAATTTGCCTCTTCTTGCAGTTCCAGGTTCAAAACCGCACATGTATCCATGGTGGTTTTTAGGAAAACCTGTGATGATTACATTCAATCCGGATCTGAGTCCTGCTCTGCATTCACTTTCATAGGCTCCATTGGTTGCAACCACTTTTCCAGGACATAAGATTCTGCTCATAGCTATTGCCTTTGCAAAGCTTTCATTTGTGTTTTCACATCTGTTGAATGGTCCTCCTTCAATGACAAAGACATCCACATCCATTTCAACTGCTTTTTTAAATCCTGTGATTAGTTCATCGTATCCATCTCCAACAAACATGATTGCCTCAAGCCCTTTTCCATATTTTTTTGCAAGATTTGCCAAATCTTCGGCTTCTTCAAGTGGTGCGGCATGCCCATCATGGGATTGTACGCTGCTTAAATTGATTGCAACTGAGGATGATAGCTGAACCCATTTTTCCTTATCCATCTCTTCAGCCTTTTCCTTATCGATCAATCTTTCATGAATCCTTCCTCTAGGGCACTCTGTAAAGCCTGGCCCCTTATTGTAGCAGTCTCCACCGCATCCTGTAATATGTTTTGGCAATCTCATTGCACCGTATTTTCCGAAATGGTCAAGATCCAATGGAACGTCTGTAATGTTATAGACCTCTTCCATGATCTCAACACCTCTTTGGCCATATTTTTCTGCAATGTCTGAAAATGCATATGCACAAATGTGTATTGGTGCTCCTATCATGTTGGCAAGCTTGCAGTTTCCGAACAATTCCATCTTTTCCAAGTCAGATGCACAGGTTCCAACCACCACTTCAGTCAAGTCGCATCCTATTGGGAACTTCTTGAAACGAGTACCTAGTTTCATTGTCTCTTCTAAACTTAATTCAGAAATTGCGTCTACAACGGATTCTACATCCTTTTCAGCTTTTGCCAATTCCAAAGCACTTTCATCACTATTTATTGATTCTTTGATAAGTTCGTACATTTTTTACCTCAATTTGAGTCTTTTATAAATTTTTTAAAACGAGTAATTGTAATTCTATCAAATTTTTCTAAAGTATTAACATAATCTAGAAAATCCATAAAAAAGTAATACTTTTTTATAAAATCTTATTACAAATTCTATTTTTTTATTTAAATCTTCTACAATATAAAAATTTTGTTATTTTTCAACTATTCTTCCCATTTTTTTCGATAGAATTTTTGCAGTATTACTTTTAGTTTCATATGGCTCAAAGAGTAATAAATAATTTTAAATATGTATTAAAATAAAGTTATTATTACTACTTTGTTAATTAGTATTACTAAAATCTAAAAAAATTCCTTTAAGTATTACTTGCTTGGCAATTATGATATTTTAACTAATTTGCGTTGGCGAGTAATAACTTTTAATGGGCTTTTAAACTGTTAAATAGTATAATCGTGTTCATTATGATTTCATATATTCTCACTAATTAAATCAAAGTTTAATCCCATGATAGATTTGTGATACAATTATAAGATTAAAATTTTTTCACAAAGTGGTAAAATATAAAGGAGATATTTAAAAATGAAAGTAGCAATTTTAGGTGCTGGCTGTTACAGAACTCACGCAGCTAGTGGAATTACAAATTTTTCTAGAGCATGTGAAGTAGCAGAAGCAACCGGTAAAGAAAACATTTCAATGACCCACTCTACCATTGAAATGGGTGCAGAACTTTTAGAATTAGCAGGTGTAGACGAAGTTGTAGTAGCTGACCCTGTATTTGATGGCGAATTTACTGTAGTAGAAGACTTTGATTATGCAGAAGTAATCGCAGCTCACAAAGCAGGAACTCCTGAAGATGTAATGCCTGCAATCAGAGCAAAAGTAGGAGAATTAGCAGAAACTGTACCTAAACCAGCTGGTGGTGCTATTCACTTCACTCACCCAGAAGACTTAGGTATGAAATGTACCACTGATGACCGTGAAGCAGTAGCTGACGCTGACTGGATCATGACCTGGTTACCAGAAGGAGGTATGCAACCTGCAATCATCGAAAAATTCGCTGATGTAATTAAAGACGGTGCTATCGTAACCCACGCATGTACTATTCCAACTCCTAGCTTAAACAAAATCTTTGAAGACTTAGGCAAAAACGTAAATGTAGCTTCCTACCACCCAGGTGCAGTACCTGAAATGAAAGGTCAAGTTTACATTGCAGAAGGATTTGCTGACGCTGCAGCTATTGAAACCTTAAAAGATTTAGGTACCAAAGCAAGAGGATCCGCATTCACCTTACCTGCAAACATGGTAGGTCCTGTATGTGATATGTGTTCCGCAGTAACTGCAATTACCTACGCTGGTCTTTTATCTTACAGAGACACTGTAACCCAAATCTTAGGTGCACCAGCAGGATTTGCTCAAATGATGGCTAACGAAGCATTAACCAACGTAACCAAATTAATGGCTGATGAAGGTATTGACAAAATGGATGATGCTTTAAACCCAGGTGCATTATTAGGTACCGCTGACTCCATGAACTTCGGTCCATTATCTGAAATTGTACCTACTATCTTAGAATCTTTAGAAAAAAGATCCAAATAAGTAATTAGGTCTTAAAAAAAGATTTAAAAAGTTTGGTTTTAAAAAAAGATTAAAATTAGTGTTATAACTTTATTAAGTTATAATAGTTGAAATTGCTCTTAGAGAATGATTTTAGCTACCAAAACTAAAGAAATTAAATTTAATAGACATTAATCTTTTTTGTGAATTTTGGGATTAATGCTATTAATTTAATTCTTTAGCTGCATTAAATAATAAGCTATAATTTATTCCAGGACATAAATTCATAGAATTGTGGATAAATTATAATACAAATTATCTAATGAATTAATATTTATTAATATTATTATTTATTTATTGTCATATTCTTTTAAGAATTCTAAAAATAGTAATAATGTTTTTTAAATTCATAATAATTCTATTAAAAAAATAAGATGGTTCTATTATAATTTATTCATAAGTTTTTATTATTTTTATAATTTTGTTTAAAATAAT
>NZ_JAZNIB010000209.1:0-2640 GCF_045577275.1 Methanobrevibacter sp. | reverse complement strand
TGTCAAACCATAATAATAACCTTAAATTGATATAATATATTATATATTGGTATAAGTTACTTATATAAGTAATGATGAAAACTAGAAAATTTTAAGAAAATATTAATAATTGAAAAGATATAGATTATTTAAATAAGACTATTTAAAAAGACTATTTTTATTAAGTTAACGGAGGAAAGTAATTGTTTGGTCTAAAAAACATCAACACGGAAAACAAATATGATGAAACAGATGAAAAGAAGCTTAAAATAGCTGATACTATCTCTATTTTTACAAATCCTCCAATCATCACAATTCCATTATTTACATTAATTTGTATAATTCTTGCATGTGATGGGATTCCATTTACAAGTGGATTCAGCTTTGATTGGACCCAATTCATCATTATAGAACTGATTTCACTTATCTTTGCATCCATCTTGCCACTGGCAATAACCCTCTATTGGGCAAGGAAACTGAATACAGACAAGGACATTTCCAATAGGGAAGACCGTTTCGTTCCTCTTATTGTAGGGGTCTTGTCTTACTTAATAGGATTTATAATCGCATGGGCTCTTGGAGTTTCCAATTTCTTGATTGTTTTAATACTTTGTTATGCAGTGAACACCTTAATTGTATTGCTCATTACTTATAAATGGAAAATCAGCATCCATACAACTGGGCTCACTGGACCAGTAGCTGCGTTGATCATGCTTCTTGGACCAATTGGCGCTTTGGTTGGATTGCTATATCCAGTACTCATTTGGAGCAGATTCACATTAAAGAAGCATACAATGGCTCAGGCAATAGCAGGTGGTGTGTTTGGACTTGTCATGACAGTATTGGAAGCTTATCTATACATGGATTTACTGCATTTGCCTGTTTACAATTTAGTTCCATTAGGTGAATGCTTGTGGATTATTCTTGGACTTGTCTTCGCTCCGATAGTCTTAGGCATTCTAACAATATTGAATGACAATGGAAAAAGCAATACAAAAGTGATATTCTATTTATTATGCATTTTAGCAATTGTATTTTTCATATTCTTTGCTCCTCAATCAGCATTGATAATTCTCATTCTTGAAATAATCACATCAATTTTAGTGAGCTACTATGGTGGAGAGAATTTCAGTTGGTTTAGAGCAATACGATAGTAAATTTAAACATGGAATTTCAGTTGGTTTAAAGAATACAATAGTAAATTTAAATATAATTAAATAGATAAATTATAACCATATTAAGTAATTTGTTAAAATCAATTTAAGTGATATTTACTAAATTTACTAAAAAACTAACTAAAAAAACTATAAAAAACATTTGAAAGGTGAACTTATGAGAATTGTAGCTGCTATTGGAGGATCAATATTATTACAGGATTACAACGCTGAAAGATTTAAGGAATATGCTAAGCTCTTGAAGGAACAAAGCGAAGAGCATGAAATATTTGTTGTTGTAGGTGGAGGAAAACCTGCAAGAGAATACATTGGAGTTGTAAGAGACCTCGGTGCAGGAGAAGCAAAATGTGATGATATTGGAATAGAAGTTACAAGAGTGAATGCAAAGCTCCTATTGCTTGCACTTGGAGATTTCGCATATCAAAGAGTTCCTCATAACTTCCAGGAAGCTTTAGAATTTTCTGCAACTGGAAAAATAGTTGTTATGGGTGGAACTGAACCTGCACACAGTACTGATGCAGTATCTGCAATCTTGGCAGAATATGTTCAAGCAGACATGCTAGTCAACTTGACAGCTGTTGACGGACTTTACACTAAAGACCCTAAAAAGTATGATGATGCTGAATTGATTGAAGAGATTACAGCTTCAGATATGATGGATATCATCAGTGGAAATGAAGTCAAGGCAGGAACCTATGAATTCATTGACACAACTGCAATTCAAATGATCAAACGTTCCAATTTGGAAACTGTAATAGCTAACGGTAATGACCCACAAAACCTAATTAGAGCCATTAAAGGCGAAAAGATAGGAACCCGTGTTATCTCAGAATAGATAACACAATTACTTTTTTTTAATTATAAAATAGAAAATTTTGTTCAAACTTCTTTTAAGAATTTTTTCTAATAAAAAATGAAAATTATTTTGATCAAACTTTTTCTAAAAGTTTGTTTTAGTGATTGAAATGACTGGATTAATTGATATAGGCTTAAATTTAATGCACAAGTCCTTTGACAAAAATAGGGAAGAAATCATCAGGAATGCAAATGCAGTTGGAGTAAGCCAGTTCATCATAACTGGAACACACATCAAATCAAGTGAAACTGCATTGAACTATGCAAAGCAAGAGCAATTCAAAGATGTATTGTTCTCTACAGCAGGAGTTCATCCTCACGATGCAAAGACCTGTGATGAAAACACAATCGACACTTTAAGGGAATTTGCTAAGGAAGACTGTGTAGTGGCTATAGGAGAATGTGGCCTTGACTACAACAGAAACTATTCCCCTCAAGATGTTCAAAGGAAATGGTTCGAGGAACAGGTAAAGCTCGCAGATGAATTGAATATGCCACTCTTCCTACATGAGAGAGAAGCGCATGAAGATTTGGTGAAGATACTTGAAAAGTATCCGAACATGTGTGAAAAGGCTTGTGTTCACTGTTTTACAGGAACAAAAGAGGAAGCTCTAAAGTACCTTGAACTAGG
>NZ_JAZNIB010000208.1:0-2205 GCF_045577275.1 Methanobrevibacter sp. | reverse complement strand
GGTCCCGTTTAAATGTATTTACGCACATTCCATCAAAAATGATGTGATTGAACTTAGCCAGCACTACATATGAATCCTCTAATTCAAGAACCTTGAACATTGCCAAATAATCATACAAATCAAAGCCTTGAGCTAAGAAATCCTTTATGATATCTTCATTAAATCCTGATTCAACGGTGACAGGAGGTTCAGCCCCTGTTACTAAGTAAGGATATTCTCCTCTGAATGCCTTTGCAGCAGTTCGAACCATATCCCAAATGCTCTTTATGTTCCATCCATTGCTTTTTAGAAGATCCACAAGTGATTGGTCACTAAAGCTATCTCCCAAATCCTTTAAATCCTTCACTAAATCGACATTATCCCTAATTCTGTCAAAGAAGTTTTTATCTTCATCTCCTTCATAATAACTGCTTACACGCATAGCCAAAATTGGATGCACAATCAGGATTTCATTCAATGCATCCAGCACCTTTTGAAGGCCGTATTCCTTAGGAACGCTCATAAAAGTTGGAATGTGATAAAAATCAGTCTTATTCATTATGGAATCTAAAAACAAATTGATTTGAGCCTCATTCAATGGACATCCTCCTTCCAATGAATAGATGTCCAAATCCAATGAAAACTCATCAATGCTTTTTGCAATGGCTTCTGGAGTGCGTAAACTTAAGATGTCCGCTGCTGTAATGTCATAATCCTCAAGATGGGACAATAGCTTTATGGAAATTAATGAGTCCCCGCCTAAGTGAATGAAATCATCTTGAATGCCTATGTTTTCCTGATTGAATACATTTTCAAAAGCCTTCACAATAGTTCTTTCCTTTTCATTCCTTGGAGCAATATAACCGGCATGCAAAGTGCTTCTGTCAACTTCAGGCAAAGCACGCCTATCCACTTTACCGTTAACGGTTAAAGGAATATTCTCCAATTTAACAACAAATGAAGGCACCATATAATCAGGCTTTTGGCTTGCAACATATGAAAGAAGGGATTCGGTAATATTGTCATCATCACTTACAACATAAGCCACCAACTCATTGTTGCCATTGTGCTCAATTACTTGAACTGTAACTGCCTCAATTGAATCCATTTCTCTGATTGCAGCTTCAACTTCCATCAGTTCAACACGGTTTCCTCTCACTTTCACCTGACTGTCACGACGGCCTACGATGCCTAAGGAACCATCCGGCAAGACCCTCACCAAGTCTCCAGTACGATACATTATGCCATAAGCATCATCCCTTTCAAATGGATTATCTATAAATGCCTTAGTGGTTTCTTCCTTTCGATTTAGGTAACCTTTAGCCACTTGATTTCCTGCAATATGCAATTCACCTACAGCACCTATAGGGACGCGTCTCAATTCATCATCCAAGATGTAAGCCTTGAGGTTTGTGAATAAATGCCCAATGGAAGAGGAATCTATCTTATCCTTCTCTTCAATAGCACAAACTGCAACACAAGCTTCTGTAGGTCCATATGAATCTATAAATGAATAATCTGTACTTACATTTACAGGCCCTAATTTTTCACCGCCAGTGATTAGAACCTTCAACGAGGTATCCTTGACTTCATCTATGAATATTCTGGCAACCTGTGTTGGAAGAGTGGTATGGGTGACTCCATGACTGATGAAATGCTGATTCAGCTTTTCAATGTCTAATCTGATGTCCATTGGAACAATATCCAAACAGGATCCGCCATATAATGGTCCGCAGATAGCACGTATTGCCCCTACATCAAATCCAATTGAAGAGAACATGCCGAATTTTGAACCGTTTTTCATATTGTATTCATTTACATAGAAATCAACATAGCTGGTAATTCCCTTTCTTGTAATCTTAACCCCTTTTGGAATGCCTGTAGTTCCACTGGTATATAATATACAGGCTAAATCTCCATAAACTACAGGTAAACTGGACAAACTAGCCCCAGAATCTTCAACAATTTCTGAAATATCTAAAAGATGAACATCAACAACTAATCTTTGAGCCCTATCATAAGTGCCTTTGCTGACTATCACAGCCTTGGTGTCAGTATCATTCAACATGAATTTTATGCGCTCATCAGGCAAAGCATCATCTATCGGCACATATACAGCACCAATGGAGAGAATGGCCAATGCAGAGAACATATATAACTCTGAGCGCTCTAGGAAAAAGGCAACATTGTCCTGTGGACTAACTCCCATATCCTTCAAGGAATTGG
>NZ_JAZNIB010000207.1:0-6106 GCF_045577275.1 Methanobrevibacter sp. | reverse complement strand
TAATAATACATTTATTAATTCAATTATTAATTTCTCAATTTTATATGGCTAGCATAGAAAAGCATGATAATAAGAGTATAATTATAGCTTATATTTTCTTAATATGGGGTCATGCTTTAAATAATAGCTATTATTTTTTCATGTTCTGATAGAACAATTATATTTCGGCTTTTAGCCGATTAAAAAATTTAAAAGAATTATTGTGTTTTTTTAGATTAAAAATATATGATTTGATTATATTTGAAATATGGCATTTGATAATGTATAATATTTGAAAAGTTTTGTGCACATTAATTCTTAATCATTATTATATGGAGGACTATTAATGGTTCGTGCTTATTCAAGAAGAGAATATATTAGAAAAATACCAAACAACAGAATTGTTCAATATGATATGGGAAACTTATCTGAAGATTTCCCAGTAAGAGTATCCTTAGCAGTTAAAAAACCAGCTCAAATTAGACACAATGCTTTAGAAGCAGCTCGTGTAGCATCCAACAGATACATGCAAAGATCTGCTGGTAGATTAGGATACCACTTAAAATTAAGAGTATACCCTCACAACATCGTAAGAGAAAACCCTATGGCTACCGGAGCAGGTGCGGACAGGGTACAAAGCGGTATGAGAAATGCTTTCGGTAAAGCAATCAGTGTAGAAGCTTTAGTAAAAACCAATCAAAAGATCATGTCTATTGATGTAAACCCTAAAAACTTCGAAGATGCTAAAACCGCTTTAAAAAGAGCAGGTATGAAAATGCCTGTATCCTGCAGAATCGTTGTAGAAAAAGGTGCAGAATTAATTAAATAAGTCTTTTGACTTTTTATTTAATTTTTAAATTTTTATTTTTTAATTTTTTTAAATTCTTAATTTTCATAATGAAATAAATTTTTTGGACTTGATTTATATCCAAACATTATTATCATTCAATTTTAGTATAAGTTGTTTAAGATTGTGTTTATTAATGGGTGAAAAACAATGTATGTTAAAAAATTTGAAGATTTAAGCAAAGACGATTTAGGTATTGCTGGTGGAAAAGGTGCTAATTTAGGTGAATTAACCCAAGCAGGCATTCCTGTACCTCCAGGATTTGTAGTGACCTCAAAAACTTATGATAAGTTCATGAGAGATACTGGAATTTTTAATAGTGTTATGGATATTTTAGACCAAGTAGATATTAATAACACCAAAGAGCTTCAAGAAGCTGCTGAAGAAATCAAAAGCATCATTATTGAAACTCCTATACCTGAAGATATTTCCACTTATATTATTGAAGCTTACAATCAATTATCACAAAGAGTTGGAGAAGACGAAGCAGATGTAGCTATCCGTTCTTCCGCTACTGCAGAAGACTTGCCTGAAGCTTCCTTTGCAGGTCAACAAGATACTTTCTTGCACGTTCAAGGATTAGAAAATGTTATTGAATATGTAAGAAAATGTTGGGCTTCCTTATTTGAAGCAAGAGCTATCTTCTACAGAGAAGAAAACAACTTTGAACACTCTCAAGTATATATTGCTGTAGTTGTTCAACAAATGGTTGATTCTGATAAAGCAGGTGTAATGTTTACTGTAAACCCATCAACTGGTGAAAACATTGCATTGATTGAAGGATCATGGGGTCTTGGTGAATCCGTAGTAAGCGGATCCGTAACTCCTGATAACTACGCTGTAGATAAAGAAACTAATGAAGTCTTAAATGTTACCATTAGTGACAAGAAAACCATGTTCACTAATGAAGAAGGCGGAACCTCCATTCAAGTTGATGTTCCTGAAGAATTAAGAAATGAAAGAGTTTTATCTGATGATGAATTGATTGAGCTTGTTGAAATGGCTAAAAGAGTAGAAGGTCATTACGGCAAACCTCAAGATACCGAATGGGCTTTCCATGATGGTAACTTATTCTTATTGCAATCCAGACCAATCACTACCTTAGGAGATTCCAAAGATGAATCTAAAGAAGAGGAAGTGGACTTGGAAGTATTAATTAAAGGTCTTGGTGCAAGTCCAGGATTAGCTTCAGGTACTGTAAAAGTCATTTTAGAGCTTGATGAACTTGATAAGGTTCAAGATGGAGACGTAATGGTAACTACCATGACCACTCCTGATATGGTTCCTGCTATGAAAAGAGCTACAGGTATTGTAACCGATGAAGGTGGAGTAACCTGTCACGCAGCTATTATTTCAAGAGAATTAGGAATTCCTTGTGTAGTAGGTACCGGTGATGCAACCACTACCTTAAAGGAAAATGACGAAGTTACTGCTGACGGTAAAAAAGGTTTAGTATACAAAGGTATCATTAAAGGTGCTGAAAGTGATAAATCCGCTGAAGCTGCAGTACAAGTATCTGCAACTCCTTTAATCACTGTAACTGAAGTTAAAGCTAATGTAAGTATGGCTGAAGCAGCTCCAAAAGCAGCAGCAACCGGTGCTGATGGTGTAGGTTTACTCAGAACTGAACACATGATGTTATCTACTGGTGTTCACCCAAGAAAATTCATCCTTGACGGTGAAGAAGAGAAATTGGTAGATACAATTGCTGAAGGTGTTTTAAAAGTAGCAGATGAATTCTATCCAAAACCTGTATGGTACAGAACTCTTGATGCTCCTACTGATGAGTTCATCACCCTTGAAGGTGGGGAAGATGAACCTAGAGAACACAACCCAATGTTAGGTTGGAGAGGTATCAGAAGAGAATTGGATGAACCTGAAATCTTAAAAGCTGAATTCAAAGCAATCAAAAAGCTTCACGATAAAGGTTACAAAAACATTGGAATCATGATTCCATTATCACAACATCCATCTGAACTCAGAAGAGCTAAAGAATTATGTAGAGAAGTAGGTATGGAACCTCAAGTTGATGTTGAATTTGGTATGATGGTAGAAATTCCTGCAGCAGCAATCTTAATTGATGAATACATTGCAGAAGGAATTGACTTCGTAAGTCTTGGTACAAATGACTTGACTCAATACACTCTTGCAGTGGACAGAAACAATGAATTTGTAGCAAAACACTACAGAGAAGAACACCCTGCAGTAATGGCTTTAATTGAAAGAACCATTAAACATTGTGCAGCAGCAGGTGTAACCTGCAGTATCTGTGGTCAAGCAGGTAGTGTACCTCATATTGTTGAAAAACTTGTTAAATTTGGAATTACCAGTGTATCTTCCAATACTGATGCAGTAGAAGAAGTAAGAAAAACTGTTGCAAGAGCTGAAAAGAAAATTATGCTCGATGCAGCAAGAAAACAATTGTAATTCTAAATGCATGGATTTAAAAGTTCAATCTTTTAAATCTTTATTTTTTATTTTTTTAAGATTGTATTGTTTTTTTAATATTATTTTAGCCGATTTAGTTTTTAGTTATTTTTACATTTTTTAAGTTGATTTGTTTTGATGATATTAAAAAAATAATAAGTTTTAATTTTTTATTTTGAATTTCAGGTAATTTTTATGAATGAAAAACCAGTATCTCACGATGAAATTTTTAATCAATTAGATGAATTTCAGGCAATGGACTGCAAATATTCTGATGGAAGAATATTAGGCTCTATGTGTACAGAAGCACATCCTATTGCGAAAGAAGCTTTTTTTAAATTCATTGACTCAAACTTAGGAGATCCGGGTCTTTTTAAGGGAACCAAATTAATCGAAGATGAAGTATTGAAGATGATTGGTTCAATTTTATCCATTGAAAATCCTGCAGGGCATATGGTAACTGGAGGCACTGAAGCCAATATTATGGCGATTAGGTCTGCAAGAAATATTGCAAGGGATAATAAGGGAATAAAAGATGGGGAACTGATTGTTCCTAAATCCGCTCACTTCTCTTTTAAAAAAGCAGCAGATATGCTTAATCTAAACTTGATTCGTGTTGATTTGGATGAAAATTACCGTATAAATCCAGAACTTGTAGAAGAAAGCATTAACGATAATACTGTAGCTATTGTAGGTATTGCAGGAACAACTGAATTAGGCATGATTGACCCAATAGAAGATTTATCTGAAATAGCTGTCAAGAATGACATTCACTTGCATGTTGATGCTGCATTTGGTGGATTTTCAATTCCTTTCTTAACTGAAAAGGGATATGATTTGCCAAGATTTGACTTTTCAGTTGAAGGGGTCAGATCCATTACAGTCGACCCTCATAAAATGGGATTATCTCCAATTCCTTCTGGAGGAATATTGTTTAGGGACCAATCTTATTTGGATGCGATGTCAGTTGATTCACCTTATTTGACCATCAAGAATCAATCCACTATAGTCGGCACTCGTTTAGGAGCAGCTTCCGCTGCAACATATGCAGTTATGAAATTCTTAGGAAAAGATGGTTATGCTCGTAACGCTGAAATAGCACTAGAAAAAACTCACTTTTTAGCAGATAACCTTAAAAGATTAGGTTATGAATTAATTGTCGAACCTAAATTGAATATTGTTGCATTTAATCATCCTAAATTGGAAACTGAAGAATTAGCTAGCTTGCTTGAAGATAGAAATTGGAAAATATCCTGTTCCTCCTATCCTAAAGCTATTAGGGTTATTCTTATGAATCATATTAAAAAAGAACATTTGATTGAACTTATAGATGATTTGGAAGAGATTTCCAAATCCATTTAATCTCTATTTTTTATATTCTTATTCTATTTATTAATCGCTCATTTTTTCTACATTCTTTATTTTTCGCTTATTTTTTTTAAATAGAAAATTATTTTAATAAGTTTGCTAAATAAAATAAATGAAAGATTAAAGAGGTGATATAATGAAAAGCTCTGTTCTAGTTTTAATAGGTATTGTTGCAATACTTATTGTAGGTGGCGCATTTGCAGTTACATTCATGGATAAAATTGCAGATGTTGCTGATGGAGGAGACTCTGGCACTTTTCACAAAGTTGCCAATAAAGTAGATAAAGTGACATCATCTGATGGATCAAGTGGTTCCTCAGGTAGTGGCAGTGATATTGTAAGTGAAATAGTCAAATTCAATCATCAAAACGGTGAAGGATATTATCGTGAAGTCACTTACAAAGATGGTGGATTCCGTCAATTTGATACTTCAACCGGTGAAATGATCGGTTCATCCTATGATGAAGACCAAGAAAAACTTGGTGTAATTAATGGTAGTTTAGAATAATCTTTTTATTCTAAATTCATTTTCTTTTTTATTTTCTTTTTTTTCTATTTTTTACTATTTTTCAATATTTTTTATTTTTTACACCATCTTATCTACATAATCAATATTTTTATACTATCAAATCAATAACCTTTCAATTATATTGTTTATAGATATGATAATTTTGATATTTTTTAGGAATATGTATGATTAAATTAATCATTATTTTAATTAAAAGGCATTAAATTTTTTAGCTAATTTTCACTTTTACACAATTGCTATTTTTCACATTATTTTTGTATTTTTTGGAAAATTTTATAAATTTTAAAAAAATATCTAATTATATGAAAAAAATAGAAACTCCAATTAGTGATGAAGTGATTAATGACTTAAAAGTTGGAGATAAGATATCTCTTTCAGGTAAAATGTATTGTGGCAGAGATGCAGTTTTGCCAAAATTAGTCAAATCTATAGAAGATGGAGATATTGACAAATATCCATTTGACTTTAAAGGTATGGCCATTATGCATACTGCATTTAGTGTTGCAGGAATTGCTCCAACTACAAGCAATAAGGCAGAGATTGAATCATCAATTCCAACATTATCTGCTTCGGGAGTTAAGTTTCACATTGGAAAGGGATCATTATCTGATGAGACTAAAAAAAGTTTAAATGAATACAATTCTGTTTTTATCGTTACTCCACCTGTAGCTGCACTTTTGACAAATAATGTGATTTCAAAAAAATGTGTGGCTTATGAAGAAGAGGGAATGGAAGCCTTCTTTGAATTGGAAGTAAAAGACATTCCAGGGATTGTAGCTATTGCTCATGGAGAGTCTTTATAATTTTCTTTCTTATTTTAATTAGTTTCCAAATGCTCTTTTTAATTTTATATACTATTTTTTAGATAATATTAATTAGATATTATAATTAGATTTATATTACACTTTTTTTAGAGGGATTTTATGCAACGAAGAGGAACCACTAATCTGCCACTG